>NZ_PJJV01000080.1:0-156367 GCF_002929655.1 Cryobacterium sp. M23 | reverse complement strand
GTTGCTGATCAGGTCCGTGACGGCGCTGATCGAGATCGGGGTTTCGACGCCGTCGATCCAGCCGACGCCGCGGCCCTGACCGAAGTCCGCGTTCAGGTCCTGTTCCCGCACACTGACCAGAACCGTGGCCGGGGCGCCGCCGATGGTCGGGGCCTCCCCGGGCCGGGAGGCGACGTCGAGGATCACGGCGAGCACGTCGTGGCGCCGCTGGTCGGGCGTGCGGTCGTCCCGCTCGAGCGGCGCCTGCTCCCGTTCTGCCTCTCGGTCGGCTGCTTCTTCCTCGTGGAAGGCGACCGGGGCGCTCTTCGGCGACAGGTACGCGTCGAAGAGGCGGCGCAGCTTGCCCGCGATCTCCGGCATCAACGCCCCCGAGACCGGCACGATGCCGTCGCGTTCGCGGCCGAGCCGGATCCCACGCGCCACCATGGCGTGGTCGTCGGGCCGGGACCCGTCGGGCGCGAGCACGGCCCTCCAGACCGCACCCTGCAACCGGATCTCATCCGCCGACGCCGGCACCGACGCCGGCACCGACGCCGGCACCGACGCCGGCACCGGGGTCTCGGAGCTGGTGCCGGTGGCCGAGGCGACCAGCTCGCTCTCGGCTGCCTGCACCGAGCCCAGGTCGGTGCACCGCAGCGTCGGCGTCAACGCGGTGAGGATCGCGTCGGCCGTGTCGATGCCGATCGCCCCGGCGGCCAGGCCGATGGCCGTGGCGGGGAAGGTGGGCGGCAGCGGTTCGCCACCCAGGGAGCGGCCGATGCGCAGTTGCGTGCCCAGCCGCATCCGTCGCCCCGCGGTCGGCCCGGAGACGAGCGTCAGGCGCTCGAGTAGTTCTCCGGCGGTGCGGCAGCCCCGCTTCGCCGAGAGCTGCCCGGTGCCGAGCTCGGGCCGGGACCGGTCGGCGACCTCCGCCGCGGCCGCCACCCGCAGCGCGTCGACCCGCCGGCCGAGGACCTCGACCGCCGTGGTCACCTGCAGGAGGCCGTCGTCGTCGAGACCGCGCACCGCCGAGCACCGCAGGGATTCCCCGAGCCCCGCCGCGAGAGCATGCAGCTCCGCGACCGCCCGAGCCGCCGCGGACAGGCCGTGCGCGGCATCCGCTTCGGGGTGTTCCAGGAGGTTGGTCACGGGATAATTCTACCCTGACTAGAACCTGAAGTCGAGAGTAGCTCATAAATATTGAATA
The DNA here is from genome assembly GCF_002929655.1 of Cryobacterium sp. M23. Lineage (NCBI taxonomy): Bacteria > Bacillati > Actinomycetota > Actinomycetes > Micrococcales > Microbacteriaceae > Cryobacterium > Cryobacterium sp. M23. The sequence continues at coordinate 155,181 of NZ_PJJV01000080.1, read as the reverse complement.
CTAGTTTCGTAGATATAAACGAATGAATCAGCGCCTTTCCACCGCCCGCGTGGCGACGGGGCGGCCATCTCAGGCCCTACGCACGCTCCAGTTCGTGGGCCAGCGCCTCAAGTTCGGCCCCTCCCGCCATCAGCGCGGTCATCTCTTCGATCGTGATCTCACTCTTGGCGAAATCGCCCATACTGGTGCCGCGCTGCAGCAGCAGGAAACGGTCGCCGACCGGATAGGCGTGGTGCGGATTGTGCGTGATGAAGACGACGCCGAGCCCGCGGTCCCTGGCCCGGGCGATGTACGAGAGCACCACCCCGGCCTGCTTGACCCCCAGGGCCGACGTGGGCTCGTCGAGAATGACGACCTTCGCCCCGAAATGCACGGCGCGTGCGATGGCGACGGATTGCCGTTCCCCGCCGGAAAGCGTTCCGATCGGCTGGTCCACGTCGCGCAGGTTGATGCCCATCCGGGCGAGCTCGTGATTGGTCGTGGCCCGCATGCCGGTGACATCGAGGCGCCGCAGCGGGCCTCGGCCTCGGGTGAGCTCGGAACCGAGGAAGAAGTTGCGCCACACCGGCATCAACGGCACCACGGCCAGGTCCTGGTAGACGGTGGCGATGCCGAGGGAGAGCGCCTCCCGCGGATGCGCGAATCGGCGCTCCACCCCGAAGACGCGCAGGGTGCCCTCCGAGTGCTGGTGGGCACCGGAGAGGATCTTGATGAACGTTGACTTGCCCGCGCCGTTGTCGCCCAGCACGCAGAGCACTTCCCCGGCGCCGACGGATGCCGACACGCCCGCCAACGCCCGCACCGAACCGTAGGACTTCCCGATGTTGCGCACCTCGAGGATCGGCTCCGGACGGATCGGGGCCGGCGTCATGCGCGCACCCCGGACTGGCGGCGAACGAGCAGGTTGACCAGCACGGCGAGCAGCAGCATCCCGCCGAGAAATGCCTTGAGCCAATTGTTGTCCCACTGGGCGAACACGATGCCCTGCAGGGTCATCCCGTAGATCAGGGCTCCGAGGGCCGCGCCGATCGCCGATCCGTAACCGCCGGTGAGCAGGCATCCGCCCACGACGGCACAGATGATGTAGATGAATTCCTGGCCGACCCCGGTCGTGGCCTGCACGGTCGACACGTCGAAGAGCTGAAGCATGCCGACGAGCCAGCCGGCACCGGCCGTGGTCATGAACAGCCCGAGCTTGATCTTGAACACGGGAACGCCGACCTGCCGGGAGCTCGTGACCTGGCCGCCGACGGCGAAGATCCAGTTGCCGGGCCGGGTGCGCAGCAGCACCCAGGTGGCCAGCGCGGTGAGCGCGATCCACCAGACGATCGAGATCTTGACGTCCATGCCCAGGAACGGGAACGAGGAGCCGAAGAAGACCTTGACCTGGTCGAACCCGGGCACCGCCCCCATCCCCTGAATGGCGACGCTGCCCGTGAAGAGTTTCGTCAACGCCAGGTTGCAGCCCTGCAGGATGAAGAAGGCCGCGAGGGTCACGATGAAACTCGGCAGGCCGGTCTTCATGACGACCCAGGCGTTGCCGGCGCCGATCAAGAGCGCCACCGCGAGGGCCAGCACGAGGGCGAGCCAGATGTTCAGCTCCCACTGAGTGGTGACCACGCCGACGATGAGCCCCGTGGTGCCCGTCATCGCGCCCGCCGAGAGGTCGAACTCCCCGCCGATCATGAGCAGGGCGACGGCCACGGCCATGATGCCGAACAGGGAGGCCGAGTAGAGCCAGGTGGAGATGCCCGCGGGGGTCAGGAACGCCTGCGTGGAGAGCGAGAAGAAGAGGAAGATCGCCACGGCCGCCACGAGCGCGCCGACCTCGGGCCTGCGCAGCAGGGTGAGCAGCGGATGCGCCCTCGTCGGCCGTTCATCGATCCCCGCGCCCACAGCGACGGTCATCTCGTGCCGTTCTCCGCGAACTTCGCGACCTGGGCCGCGTTGTCCTTCGTCACGAAGCCCGGGCCTGAATAGACCGGCAGCCCGCCGCCGACGACGTCGCCGTTGCGCTTCTGCAGAGTGAGGAAGGTCACGGGCAGGTAGCCCTGGGAGTAGGGCTGCTGGTCGACCGCGAACAGCATCTTGCCGCCCTGGATGAGCCGGGTCACGTCGGCGGACACGTCGAACGTGGCCAGCGTGGCTGGGCTTTTCGCCTCGTCGATGGCCTGGCTCGCGGCCACGGCGACCCCGGTCTGCAGGGTGAGGACGGCGTCGATGGACGGGTCGGCCAGGAGTTTGCTCTTGATGGTGTTCTGGGCATCCGCGAGGTTGGCGACGTCGACCTGCACGTTGCTGACGTCCGCGCCGACCGTGTCGGCGGCACCCGTGCAGCGTTCTTCGAGCCCCGAGTTGCCGGCCTCGTGGATGATGCAGATCACGTTGGTCACGTTGGCGGCGGCCAGCTGTTCGCCGGCTCCCTGGCCCGCGATGAACTCGCTCTGGCCGACGTGGGTCTGGGCGCCGAATTCGACGGACTTCTCCAGGCCCGAGTTGATGGTGATCACTGGGATGCCGGCGGCAACGGCTTTCTCGACGGCGCTCTTCACTCCGTCGGGGTTCGCCATCGAGATGATGAGCCCGTCGGGCTGGGACGCGATGGCCGCTTCGATCAGCTGGCTCTGCTTGACCGGGTCGCCGTCGCCCTGATACGTGACCGTGGCTCCGAGGTCGGTGCCTGCCTGCTCGGCGCCGCTCTTGACGACGTCCCAGAAGGAATCGCCCGCGGTGCCGTGGGTCACCACGGCGATGGTGACCGGCTCCCCTGCCGCTCCCCCGTCGGCATCCGTTTCCGTGGCGGTGCACCCCGTCAGCGCCAGCGACGCGACACCGAAAACGGCCAGCAGGCTGATCTTGAGCTTCATGTCTGAACTGTTCCCGACTGTCGTGCGGCGGCCTGAAACAGCGAGGGTTCGCCGGTGACCTGATGCATATCGAACTTACTGGACTGGGGGCCCGCTCGATTCAGATCGATTCGAACCAGTGGCATGAGTGACTCCTTCGTGACGATTTGTTCGGCGCACAGCCACGTGTGCCAGACACAAAAAAGCCCCCGGAACCGTGTGGTTCCGGGGGCTGATGGTTGCGGGGGCAGGATTTGAACCTACGACCTCTGGGTTATGAGCCCAGCGAGCTACCGAACTGCTCCACCCCGCGTTGCAAGAACAAACTTACCACAGCCTCGGGTTGTGAAACGCATGGTCAGACCTCGGAGGTGGTGGCCACGCTCTGGGTACTCCTGAAACCGCTTTCGATAGAGAGAGATTCACCCGTGACCGTTCTCACAGAAGTCCTGTCCGACACCGCCGCTTATGCCGAAGGCTTCGGCGACAAGTCCGGAAACTGATTCCGGACTTCCTGGGCGACCGCGCGCGACGCTGTGCCGGGGATGTCGACGTTCGTCGAATTGCTCTCCCCACACCCTTCCATTGACGGTGGATCTGGGGTTCTATCAGCAGTGCCTGCACCTTCCCCCAGTACCCAACGAGGTATTCCGCATGCGCCGCAACCCGACTGCTGCCCGGCTTCTCGCCGTCATGTTCACTGTGATCATCGCTGGTGCGCTCTTGCTCACCGGCTACACCGGTGCATCCGCCCCGGCCGACGCTCACTCAAAGATGAATGTCGAGACGGCTCTGGCTCCGGCCGCCCTCTCGTCCACTCCGCTGCCGCGCACAGGGTGGACCGTGACCGCGAGTGACCAGGAAACCACCGGTGAGAACGGCGCAGCCGCCAACGTGCTCGACGGCAACGCCTCGACCTACTGGCACAGTAAGTGGAGCGGAACCGCGGTGCCGCTGCCCCATTCGATCACCATCGACATGCACAAAACCGACACCGTCGCAGCCCTGAAGTACCTGCCGCGCACAAGCAGTTCGAATGGACGAATCGGCCGTTTCGAGATCCATGCCAGCCCGGATGGCACGAACTGGGGTGCCGCCGTCGCAACAGGAACCTGGGCCGACAACGCGTTGGAGAAGACGACGGGATTCACCCCTGTGGCGACACGTTTCATCCGGCTGACCGCGATCACGGAGGCAGGTAACCGCGGCCCCTGGACCAGCGCCGCCGAACTCCATCTGATCGCAGAAACAGGCACCACCCAGCCGCCCCCATCCGCGCCAGCGCCGGCGGCGCTCGCCCGGACCGGCTGGATAGTGACGGCGAGCGACCAGGAGACAACCCGCGAAAGCGGCGGCGCCGCGAACGTGCTCGACGGCAACCTCACCACGATCTGGCACTCCCAGTACTCCCCCACGTTGATCCCGTTGCCGCACAGCATTGTTCTCGACATGCGGGCGATCAACGAGGTCTCCGGCTTCACCTACACCCCGAGGTCCGGCACGTCCCGGAACGGCACCATCGGCCAATACGCCATCGCAGTGAGCTCCGACGGAACGAGCTGGAGTGCACCGGTCGCCAGCGGAACCTGGGCTGACAACAGCCAGGCGAAGACCCTCACGTTCCCGGCTGTTCAGGCGCGATACGTTCGCCTGACCGCGACGACCGAGGCCGGCAATCGCGGACAGTGGACCACGGCGGCGGAGCTGAACGTGATCGGTCGCTCCCTCTCAGCGCCGCCGCCCGCTTCGACCCCCACGGGGTCGACAGGAAGCTGGGGTGCGACGATCGGTTTCCCGCTGGTTCCCGCGGCGGCAGCCCTCTTGCCCGGCAACAAAGTGCTCACCTGGTCCTCGTACTCCAACACGACCTTCGGCGGGGCCAACGGCAAGACCCAGACCGCCATCCTCGATCTGAACACCGGCGTGGTCACCCCGCTTACTGTCGCTAATACGGGGCACGACATGTTCTGCCCCGGGGTGTCCATCCTCCCGGACGGCAGGATCCTGATCAGCGGGGGGAGCAACGCCGCCTCGTCGACGATCTACGACCCGGCGAACAACACGTGGTCAGCCGCCACACCCATGAACATTCCGCGCGCCTATCAGTCGAACGTCACGCTCTCCAATGGGCAGGTGTTCCTTCTCGGCGGTTCCTGGGCGGGCGGCCAGGGCGGTAAGAACGGTGAAATCTGGTCGACTAGCGCCGGGTGGCGCGGGCTGGCCAACGCGCCTGTCGCACCGATCTTGACGAACGACCCGCAAGGGGTGTTCCGATCCGACAACCACGCGTGGCTGTTCGCGGTGGCCGACGGGAAGGTGTTCCATGCCGGCCCGAGCCGTCGGATGAACATGTACACGACCAGCAGCACCAGCGCTGTTCAGGATCTTGGTCTCCGGGCCGACAGTGGCGACGCGATGAACGGAAATGCGGTCATGTACGACGTCGGCAAGATACTCACCCTCGGTGGCTCGCCCGCGTACCAGGACAGTGACGCGACCGCGCGGGCCTATGCAATCGACATCAACAATGGTGTCAAGGTGACGCGAACCGGCGACATGGCGGCGCGACGGGCTTTCTTGAACTCCGTCGTGCTGCCCGACGGACAGGTTCTGGCATTGGGCGGTCAGGCGTACGCGAAGCCGTTCTCGGACGCAACGGCCGCCATGGCGCCTGAGGTTTGGAACCCGGCGACAGGCAAGTTCACCGCGCTCGCGCCGATGACTGCGCCGCGCACATATCACAGCGTGGGGCTACTGCTGCCTGATGCCCGGGTCTTCGTCGGCGGTGGCGGCCTCTGCGGCACCTGCACGACCAACCACCCGGACGGGCAGATATTCACCCCGCCCTACCTGCTCAACGCCGACGGCACCGCCCGCCCTCGTCCATCGATCACCACGGCGCCTACCGCTGCAGTGCGGGGTTCCACCATCCAGGTAACGACGTCCGGGCCCACACCAGCGTTCTCCCTCATCCGCATGAGCACGGTCACCCACTCGATCAACACTGACCAGCGTCGCATCCCACTCACGCCCACCGGTGTAACCGGCAATACCGCATCCCTGACGATTTCGTCCGATCCGGGAGTCGTGGTCCCCGGGCATTATCTCCTGTTCGCCATGGACGCTAACGGGGTGCCGAGCGTCGCCCAGACGATCCGGATCGGGTAGTCGAACTATGGCCCTGATGAATGTGGAGTGAGGGTGATGGCCTCCCCGACACTTTCTCTGAAAAGTCCGGACATTTACTGGCCCCTCTGAGTTAAAGCAGAAAGACCGGTGCAGCATTTCTGCTGAACCGGCCCTTCTGTGTATGTGATGAAAATCACGGTGGCATTGCCTGAAACGCCCTTGGTTGCGGGGGCAGGATTTGAACCTACGACCTCTGGGTTATGAGCCCAGCGAGCTACCGAACTGCTCCACCCCGCGCTACAACATCAAATTTACCACAGCCTCCGGCGCGGTCCGACCACACGGGCTGCGGAACCACCGTCCCGGCCCGCGGAACGCGGATGCCGCGCCGTTCCGCGGGAGGCGTGCCCCCGGGCGAAACGGCGCAGCACCCGCGCAGCGGATGAAGCGGCGAACGACTCGCTACTGGTCGAGCAGCATCAGCATTTCGGCGATCGCATCGTTCAGCTTCTTGTCGGCTACCCCATAGGCGGTGAAGTCACCGGTCGTCAGGGCCGCCTGCTTCTCGGTGACGGCCAGCTTGGCCACGGCGAGGAGCGACTTCAGCTGAGCATCCGTCGCGGGGTCACCGGTCGAGGTCGACGGGGTGGTTTCGCCTTCGGCAGGGGCCTCGCCCTCCACGGGCGTCACGGACGGCGGCACATCGGTGTCTCCGGCGCTGGCGCCGGAGTCGCCGCCGAAGAGCACGTCAAGCGCCTTGTCCAGCGTGTCCTCGAACGCGATCTGGTCTCCGAAGGCAACGAGCACCTTCTGCAGCAGCGGGTAGCTGGTCTCACCCGTGGACTGCACGTAGACCGGCTGCACGTAAAGCAGGCCGCCACCCACAGGCACGGTGAGCAGGTTACCGTTGAGCACCTTCGACTGGCCCTGCTTGAGCAGGTTCAACTGGGTGGACACGGTCGGGTCGGCGTTGAACTTCGCCTGCACCTGGCCGGGGCCGGGCACGGTCACGTCCTTCGGCAGGTTAAGCAGGCGGAGCTTGCCGTAGCCTTCAGCCCGCTTCCCGTCGGTCGATCCGGCATCCGCGTCTACCGCGAGGTAGCCGGTCAGAACGTTTCGGCTCGTCGCGCCGCTCGCGTCCGGGATGAACGTGGTGTACAGCGAGAAGGCCGGCTTCTCCTGGCCCGGAACCTGCATGGTCAGGTAGTAGGGCGGCTGTAGGGTCGTGTTCGTCGACGGCGACACCGGGTCGTTCGGCGTCGTCCAGGCGTCGTCGACCGAGTAGAAGGAACCAGGGTCGGTGACGTGGTACTTGCCCAGAACCCGGCGCTGCACCTTGAACATGTCCGCCGGGTAGCGAACGTGGCTCATCAGGTCGCCGCTCATCTCGGACATCGGCTTGACGGTCGTCGGGAAGATCTTCTGCCAGGTCTTGAGCAACGGATCCTCGTCGTCCCAGGCGTAGAGGGTGACCTTGCCGTCGTAGGCGTCGACCGTGGCCTTGACCGAGTTTCGCATGTAGTTGATGTTGTCGAGCGCGAATGGCTGCGGGGGCGTTTCCGTGTCAGCGATCGCGTCGCTCAGGCCCACGGAGGTGGAGTACGGGTAGTCGGCCGAGGTGGTGTAGCCGTCGACGATCCACTTGACCTTGCCGTCGACGATCGACGGATAGGCGTCGGAGTCGAGGGTGAGGTACGGAGCCACCTTCTGCACCCGGGTGACCGGGTCGCGGTCGTAGAGGATCTGAGACTTCTCGTTCACGGCGTTGGCCAGGAAGATCTGCTCCGACTGGAACTTGAGCGCGTAGATCAACTTGCTGAATGCGCTGTCGAGCTTCGGCCCGCCGTCGCCGTCGAAGGTCGTATAGGTCTGCTGCGCGCCATCCGTTCCCGACGGGTAGTCGAGCTCGACCGGCTTGCTGTCCTTGGGCGCACCCACGATGGAATACGGCGCCGATGTCTCGCCGAAGTAAATCCGCGGCTCATAGTCGGGCAATGACCCGGTGGTCGGGATGCCGGACTCGAGGAACACGGGCTGGCCGTCGGCCGAGCGCTGGTTGCCGTAGGCCGCCACGACGCCGTAGCCGTGCGTGTAGACCACGGTCGAGTTAACCCAGGTGTTGCCGGCGTTCAAGCCGGCCAGGTTGAGGTCGCGCACGGTGACCACTGTGTCCTGGGACTTGCCGTCAATCGTGTACCGGTCGACGTCGAGGTTCTTCGGGAACTGGTAATACTGCTTGAACTGCTCGAGCTGGGAGAACGCGTCGCTGACCAGAGCAGGGTCGAGAATGCGGATGTTAGCGGTAGTCTCAGCGTCGGCGCGCAGGGCGCCGGGCTCAGCCGTCGTGCTCGCGTTGTACGGAATCTCTTCCACATCCGCCAGGTCGTAGGCGTCGCGGGTGAGGTCGATGTTGCGTTGAATATAGGGTTCTTCGAGCGTCTTGGCGCTCGGCACCACCTGGAAGCGCTGCACGACCCACGGGTACAGCGAGCCGAGCAGGAGGCTGCTCACGATCAACAGCGCGGTGCCGACAATGGGCAGGCGCCAGCGGCCGATGAAGGCCGTGAGGAGAAACAGGATAGAGACGACGGCGGCGATTCCGGCCAGGATGGCGCGGCCCGGAATCGTGGCGTTCACGTCGGTGTAGCCGGCGCCGGTAATGATGTCGTTGGTGTTGGTCAGCGTGGAGTACTGGTCGAGCCAGATGCTCACGGCCTGCAGCATAAGGTAGAGGGCTGCCGTGATGGCAATCTGGATGCGGGCGGCCTTGGAAACGAGGACCTCGCGCCCGCTCACCCTGATCGAGCCATACAGGTAGCTCGTAGCCGCGGCGACGAGGGCCGAGATGAGCACCACGGCCGACGCGAAGCCGAGCACGGAGTGGAGGAAGGGGAGATCGAACAGATAGAACGAGATGTCCAGTTTGAACTGGGGGTCAACTCGGCCGGTGTCCGTGCGGTTCAGCCACATCAGAACGACCTGCCAGCGGGTGGCCGCGGCAACGCCGGCGAACAGACCCAGCAGAGCCGGGATGCCGTACATGGCGAGGCGGCGCAGCGGCTCGATGACCTGCTGGTAGCGGTCGAGCTGCGAGTTGAGCTTCGCATAGACCGGCCGCAAGCGGTAAGCGATCTGGATGCTCGCCCAGACGGGGACCGCCATCGCTACGAACCCGATCAGAAACAGCACGGCACCGGCGAACCACTGCGTGGTCAGCACGGTGAGGAAACCCAGCTGGTCGAACCAGAGAACGTCGGCATAGAGCCCGGCGAAAACGAAGAAGATGATCACCAGCCCCGCGATAATCGCTGCCGTAATGGCAAGGGGAGCACGGCTGCGCTGTGGCGCGGGAGCACTACGGGCTTGTTGTGACGTCACGAATTGGCCTCTTGATCTCGAAATCGGCGGTCAACGTTCATTCTAGACAGCCGCCCCGAACGAAAGCCGCACTTTCGCTGGGCAGCGACCCGGGGTTAGCCGAGTGCGCACTGCTCCAGTGCGTCGGTGTCCGAACCGGTGCGGATGGCGTCCAGCGCGGCCAGCGCGTCGTCGAGGGTGTCAACGGAGAAGACCGTCATCCCGTCGGGCACGTGCCCGGTGACCTCGTCGCAGTTGTCGGCGGGCGCGAGAAACCAATCGGCGCCGCTCTGGTCGGCACCGATCAGCTTCTGTCGGATACCGCCGATCTGACCCACCTCGCCGGCCTGGTTTATCGTGCCGGTACCGGCGACATCCGCACCGCCCTGAATAAAGCCGGAGGTGAGCGTGTCGATGATGCCGAGGGCGAACATCATGCCCGCGCTCGGCCCGCCGACCGAGTCGAGCTCGATCGTGACGTCGAAGGGGAAGTCGTAGTCGCTCGTCACATTGATGCCCACCACGACGGCGTCGCCCGATTCAACCGGGGTGACCTGCACCGTCGCGCTGGCGCCGTCCCGGAAGATTCCGATGGAGGCGGCGTCGTCGACACCGTTTCGCGTCAGCGCGTCCCGCAGGGCCGTGATGTCGGCGACTTCTTCACCGTTCACCGAGACCACCTCGTCGCCGGCTTCGATGGCTCCCTCGGCGGGCGAGTCGCCCGGCAGGGAGACGACCGAGAGGATCGTCGGGTAGTCATAGTCGAGGCTGGTCAGAGCGGCGGCGATCGCATCCTGCTGCGAATTCACCATCTGCGCCTGGGTCTGCTCCTCGCGCTGCTTCGTGCTCACGTCGGGCGGGAACGCCGACTCGATCGGGATCACGGCCTGGTTCGGGTCGAGCCAGGCGGCGGCGACCGTCAGCCAGCTCGGCCGGTTGTCGGGGTTGCCCACCAGTGACACGGTCAGCAGGTCGAGGCTGCCCTCGGTCGGGTAAATGGGTTCGCCGGAGATGGAGATGAGCGGCACCTGCTTGCCGTCCTGTTCGGCCGTGCCGATGGTGTTGTAGACCGGTCCTGGCTTCTCGATCACATACGGTGACGGCGTCACGGCGAGGATGAGGCCGATGACCATCGCGATCCCGAGCACCACCCAGCCTGCCCCGACGGCGCGCGCGGATCGGTCGGGCGGCTGTACTGGGTGATCGGTGAAGAGGGCCACCGGTCTCCTTCCAGGGATTGTGCTGGCTGTTCGCGGCCGGCGGACACCGGTTTACCAGCGTAGGTCATTTCCCAGTCCGCGCCGGGGATCTCCGGCTAGCGTAGGAGGACGCGACTGAGAGGTGCCTGAAGTGGCCGACGACGACTCCCGACCCGACGAGGGTCACAATCCCGAAGATGAGTTTCGGGACATGCTGCGCGACATCCTGAGTGGGAAGTCGTCCATCGACCCGAGCCAGCTGGCCGGCGCGGCGGGGCTTCCCAGCGACCCGGCGAGCATATCCGCGCTGATGAATCAGTTGCAGGGTGCTCTGCGCGGCGGCGGCGACGGATCCATCAATTGGGATGCCGCCCTCAACCAGGGCCAGGAGCGCGCGGCTCAGAGTCAGCTCGACGTGACCTCGGCCGAACGCGCCGCCCTCGACCAGGCATTCCACATCGCCTCCCTCTGGCTGGACGAGGTGATCTCGGTCGCCGAGCTCACCACCCCTCCGCGCCTGATGACCCGTAGGGAATGGGTCTCCGCGACCATGCCGCTCTGGACCCAGCTCGCCGAGCCCGTCGCGACCAGCATCTCCGACTCCCTGACCCGGGTGCTCACCGATCAGGCCCCGGAAGAGCTCAAGGGCATGATGGCCGGTGCCGGCCAGGTGATGCGCAGCATCGGCGGCACCCTGTTCGCCATGCAGCTCGGCCAGGTCGTGGGTCAGCTGTCCAGCGAAGTCGTCTCCGGTGGAGACGTCGGAATCCCTCTGCTGAGCGACCAGCAGGCCGCTTTGCTCCCCCAGAACGTGGCCGCGTTCGGGGAAGGCCTCGACGTTCCCGCCGACCAGGTGCAGATCTACCTCGCGGTGCGCGAAATCGCCCACGCGCGCCTCTTCCGCCACTCCCGCTGGCTGCGCCTGCACCTGATCAGCTCGATCACCGACTTCGCCCGCGGCATCCACATCGACTCAAGCCGCCTCGAGCAGCTGGCCGACGGCTTCGACCCGGCCAACCCGGAAGAACTGCGCGCCGCCATGGTCGACGGCTCGCTGATCCCGCCGAAGAGCGAGGCCCAGCTGGCCGCGCTCTCCCGGCTCGAAACGATGCTCGCCCTGATCGAGGGCTGGGTCGATGTCGTCACCCTCGAGGCCACGAGCCGGCTGCCCCGCGCGGACGCGATCGCCGAGACGGTGAAGCGGCGCCGGGCATCCGGTGGGCCCGCCGAGTCGGCGTTCGCCACCCTGGTCGGGCTCGAGCTGCGCCCCCGGCGCCTGCGCGAGGCCGCCGCCCTGTGGCAGGCCGTGACGGATGCCGTGGGCAACGAGAAGCGCGACGAGCTGTGGGCCCACCCGGACCTTCTGCCCTCGTCAGCGGACCTCGACGACCCACAGGCCCTCGTGGCCCGCCTGACCAGCTCGGCAGCCGGGGTTGAGCCGGTCCTCGACGAGGTGGACCAGGCCCTGGAAGACCTGTTGCGCGACGACGACACCGAGCGGCCGCACGAGGCGTAGCCCGGCTGGCGCGGGCTAGATCAGGCCCTTCGTGTGCCAGATCGTCTTCGTTTCGGTAAACGCCAGGACGCGCGCCAGGGAGGGACTCGCGGCATCCGGACCGTTCTCGGGCTGCAGCACCCGGGTGAGGGTCTCGGCCGCGTCGATCTCGAGGTGGATCCAGTCGAGATCGCCGGCGCCAACCAGGTCGAGGGCGTTGACGTCGGCGTGGCTGGCCAGCCACGGCGCCATCTCGGCGGGAGACCCGGTGAGAATGTTGACTACGCCGCCGGGCACGTCACTAGTGGCGAGCACCTCGCCCAGGCTGATCGCCGAGAGCGGCATGGCCTCGTTCGCGACGACGACCACGGTGTTGCCTGAGACCAGCGCCGGGGCGACCGCGCTGACGAGACCGAGGAGGGAACCCCCGGTCTGCGGCGCGATGATGGCGACGACGCCCGTGGGCTCCGGCACCGAGAGGTTGAAGTAGGGTCCCGAAACCGGGTTGGCGTTGCCGGCCACCTGCAGGTACTTGTCGGCCCAGCCGGCGTACCAGACCCAGCGGTCGATGGCCTCGTCGACCTGGGCGGATGCTGCCGCGGTGCTCACGCCTTCCGACTGCACGATTTCGGCGACGAACTGGGCCCGGCGCCCCTCGAGCAACTCCGCGATGCGGTAAAGCACCTGGCCGCGGTTGTAGGCCGTGGCGCCGGCCCAGCCGCCGAGGGCCGAGCGGGCGGCGACGACGGCGTCCCGGGCATCCTTGCGGCTGGCCTTCGCGGCGTTGGCGAGGAATTCCCCGTCGTGGGAACGGATCTCGTAGACCCGGCCCGACTCACTGCGCGGGAACTTGCCGCCGAGGTAGAGCTTGTAGGTCTTGGGAACGGCGAGGCGGGTCACTTGGCTGCCTTCTTTCGGGAAACGGGGGTCTTCTCCGCGGCCGGCGAAGCAACGGCCGGTGCGATGGATGCCGCGGGCGCGGCCGTCACGGTGCGCGCGGCCGCGCGACCGGCGGCGGGCTTGAGGTATGCGGCAAGCCCGTGGCGGCCGCCCTCGCGCCCGTAGCCGGACTCCTTGTAGCCGCCGAATGGGCTGGCCGGGTCGAAGCGGTTGAACGTGTTCGCCCAGATCACGCCGGCACGCAACTTGTCGGCGACGGCCAGCATCCGGCTGCCCTTCTCGGTCCAGATTCCGGCGGACAGTCCGTACGGCGTGTTGTTCGCCTTGGCGATGGCCTCGGCCGGGGTGCGGAAAGTCAGCACGGAGAGCACCGGGCCGAATACCTCGTCACGGGCGATGCGGTGGCTGGTGGAGACGTTGGTGAAGATGGTCGGCCTGAACCAGAAGCCGGCCTCGGGCAGCACGCAGTCCGGGCTCCAGCGCTCGGCGCCTTCCTGCTCGCCGATGTCGGTGAGCTCCCGGATGCGCGCCAGCTGCTCGGCGCTGTTGATGGCGCCGATGTCGGTGTTCTTGTCCATCGGGTCGCCGAGGCGCAGCGTGGACAGGCGCGCCTTGAGGCGGTCGATGACATCGTCGTGGATCGACTCCTGCACGAGCAGGCGGCTGCCCGCGCAGCAGACGTGGCCCTGGTTGAAGAAGATGCCGTTGACGATGCCCTCGATCGCCTGGTCAATGGGCGCGTCGTCGAAGACGATGTTCGCGGCCTTGCCGCCGAGCTCGAGGATGACCTTCTTGTCGGTTCCGGCGACCGAGCGGGCGATGGCCCGGCCGGCGCCGGTGGAGCCGGTGAACGCGACGAGGTTGACGCCGGGGTGCCCGACGAGGGCCTTGCCGGTGTCGCGGCCGCCCGTGACGATGTTGACAACGCCGGCGGGCAGGTCGGCCTGCTGCAGGATCTCGGCGAACAGCAGCGCGGTCAGGGAGGTGGTCTCAGCCGGCTTGAGCACGACCGTGTTGCCGGCGGCGAGGGCCGGGGCGATCTTCCAAGCCAGCATCAGCAGGGGGAAGTTCCACGGGATCACCTGGGCGGCGACGCCCCGCGCGGACGGCGTGGGGCCGACCCCGGCGTGGTCGAGCTTGTCGGCCCAGCCGGCGTAGTAGAAAAACCAGGCGGCAACCAGAGGCACGTCGACGTCGCGGCTCTCCTTGATCGGCTTGCCGTTGTCGAGGGTCTCGGCGACGGCAAGCTCACGGGCCCGCTCCTGCACAAGGCGGGCGATGCGGAACAGGTACTTGCCGCGATCGCTGCCGGAGAGCTTCGACCAGGTCTTGTCGTAGGCGCGACGGGCGGCGGCCACCGCCGCGTCGACATCCGCCGCGTCGGCGTGGGCGATCATTGCGATCTGCTTCTCGGTGGCCGGGTTGATGCTCTGGAACGGCTCACCCCGACCGGCGACGAACTCCCCGTCGATGAAGAGTCCGTAGTCCCCCCGAAGGTTCAGCACGGCCTGGGACTCCGGGGCCGGAGCGTAGTCAAGAAAGCTCATGGTTATTCCAATCAAGGTTGATCGAGTTGTCGGTGATCGAGCTTGTCGAGATTCAATCGATCGTCACGTAGTCAAGGCCGGAGTAGTGTCCGGAGGTCATCTTCTGGCGCTGCATCAGCACGTCGTTCAGCAGGCTCGACGCCCCGAACCGGAACAGGCTCGGCGTGAGCCATTCCTCGCCCACGGTTTCGGCGACGGTCACGATGTATTTGGTGGCGTCTTTAGACGTACGAATGCCGCCGGCCGGCTTCACACCGACCTTCGCCCCGGTGAGGCGATGCCAGTCGCGCACGACCTCGAGCATGGAGAGGGTCACGGGCAGGGTGGCCGCGACGGGCACCTTGCCGGTGGAGGTCTTGATGAAGTCGCCGCCGGCCAGGATGGCCAGCCACGACGCGCGGCGCACGTTGTCGTAGGTAGTGAGCTCCCCGGTCTCGAGGATCACCTTGAGGTGGGCGAAACTGCCGTCGGGACGGCGGCAGCTCTGCTTGACCGCCACGATCTCGTCGTAGACCTGGCCGAACCTGCCGGACAGGAACGCACCACGGTCGATGACCATGTCGATCTCGTCGGCGCCGGCCGCGACGGCGTCGTGCACGTCGGCCAGCTTGATCGCGAGGGACGCGCGCCCACTCGGGAACGCGGTCGCGACGGCGGCGACGTTCACGCCGGCATCCGTGCCCGCGGAGTGCGCGGAGCCGAGAGCGGCGACGGCGTGCGGCACCATGTCGCCGTAGACGCAGACCGCGGCCACGCGAGGGCAGCTGAGGTCGCCGGCGTCGGGCGTGAGGGCTTTGCCGACCAGGGACTTCACCTTGCCGGGGGTATCGGCCCCCTCGAGGGTGGTGAGGTCGATCAGGCTGATGATCTTGTCGATCGCCCACTTCTTCGAGCTGGTCTTGATCGAGCGGGTGCCGAGGTCGGAGGCACGCTGCTCCAAGCCGACGGCGTCGATGCCGGGGATGCCGTGCAGGTAACGCCGCAGATTCGCATCCGTGGCTTCGCCGCCGATGAGCGCCAGGGCGCGTTCCCCGGTGTTCAGCTGGGCCATGGCCGTTTGGCTGGTAGTCATGAATTGTCCTTGCGGTCGGGGTGCGGTCATGCGTTTTCGCCGAGGATGGCGAGTGCGGTGTCTTCGTCGGTGACGAGCACTGTGCACAGGCCGCTGCCGACGACGGCGCGGGCGATGGAGTGTTTGGAGCCTCCGGTGATCACGGCGATGGCGGTCTTCGCGTGACGCAGCGCTTCGAGCTGGATGCCGACGGTCCGGCCGTTGAGTTCCGGGTCGACGATGTTGCCGTTGCTGTCGATGTACCGGCCGACGATGTCGCCGACCGCGCCCTTGCGTACGAGCTCGGCGACCTGTTCCGCGGTGAGGTAGCCGCTGTCGACGAGAGCCGAGTTTTGGTCGGCCTGGCCGGCGCTGAACAGGTAGGCGGATGCCGCGGCGCCGAGGTTCAGCACGGCGGCGACGGAGCGGTCGGCTTCGATCGCGGTCTTGGTGTCGAGGCGCTCGAGGATGGCGGGGCTCGGCAGCAGCGTCGCCGCCCCCGAGGCCTTGTGAGCGATGGTGACGGCCGTCGCGGCTGCGGTGCCGGCGCGCCGGTTGAGGCTGACTCCGCCGTTGATCTGCACGACGTTGACGCCGCTGGCCCAGCCCTGGGTCAGGTGCAGCGACACCTCGTGCAGGGTGCGGCCCCAGCTGATGCCGAACGTTCGCGGCACCGGGCGGAGGCCCGTGAGGTAGTCGGCGGCAGCTTGGGCGGTGCGGGACTGGAGTTCCTCGTCAGTGGAGACGCCGGCGGAGGAGACGACGATGGCATCCGTCAGCTGCGTGGTCTCGCGCAGCCGGCGTTCGATGGAGAGGCGACGGGCGCGCGGGTGCACGATTTCGATGCGAATGAAGCCACTGGCCTTGGCCTGAGCGAGGAGCCGGCCCACCTTCCAGCGGGTGAGGCGGAGAACGGTGCCGATTTCGTCCTGCGTCTTGTTTTCCTCATAGTAGAGCTCGGCCGCGCGAATGGATAAGAGTTCGTCGGTGTCCGTCATGGTGCTCCGTTCCGTTCGGGTCCAGCCTAAGTCGCCGGTCTCCCCCGATCAACGCCTGTTGGTCATGTTGCTCATCTGCGCATTCGAGCATCGACCCTGCAACTCTGCACGCCCTAGGCTGATGTCATGCCCACCAGCTACGCTCTCGCCGTCGACCTCGGCGGCACCAAGGTTGAAGCCGCACTCGTCGACGAGCAGGGGGTCGTGCTCGCCACCAGCCGGCACCGCGCCCCCACCGGCCCGGTGAAAACCGCCGAGGAACTCGCGGACAGTGTACGGACCGTCGTCACCCGCGCCCGAGCGAGCCTGCCGGCCGGAGACGCCCTCCTCGGCGTCGGCATCGGCACCGCCGGACCGATCACCGTGGACACGGGCACAGTCTCTCCGTTGAATCTGCCGGCCTGGCGGGATTACCCCTTACGGGACTGTGTCGCGGCCCTCGTCCCCGAGGCGCCCGTGCGCCTGCGCCTGGACGGCCTCTGCATCACGCTCGCCGAGCACTGGCTCGGCGCCGGGAGGGGCGCCGACAGCCTGATGGGCATGGTCGTGTCCACCGGCGTCGGCGGCGGCCTGATCCTGGGTGGGTCCACCGTTTCCGGGCCCACCGGCAACGCCGGGCACATCGGGCACATCGAAGTCGGCGGGTTCGACGACGCCTGCGCCTGCGGCGGCACCGGATGCCTCGAGGCCGTCGCATCCGGACCGCGCACCGTGGCCTGGGCGCGCGCCGAGGGCTGGTCGGGCCTCACCGGCGAAGACCTCTCGGGCGCGTACGCCGCGGGAGACCCGATCGCGATCAGTGCGGTCAAGCGCTGCGGCCAGGCCATCGGCCAGGCGATCGCCTCCGCGACGAACCTCGTGGACCTCGACGTGGTGGCGATCGGCGGCGGCTTCTCACACGTCACGCCGGACCTGTTCGACTACGTGCGAGCGGCCGTCGCCGAGCGCACGGTGTTCTCCTTCGCGACCCGGGTGCGCGTCGTCGCATCCGCTCTCTCCGGTGACGGCCCACTGATCGGCGCCGCGGCGCTCATCCACCGCGCCGATCTGGTCGCCTGAGGCACCCGCGCCCGCCCGCGCGCCCGCCCGCCCGCCCCTGAACCAATTCGACGGAGATTTTGCTCTCGACCGGCATTGAGACCGGTCTCACCCGTTTTTTCGCCAGAATCTCCGTCGAATTCGGCAGGCCGCGCGGGGCACTGGGCGGGCAGCGGGGCACTGAGCGGGCAGGACAGCACGGCGCCGGCGAGCGTAGCGGCCAGGGCGGCGCCGATCAGGAAGGCGAGCGGCCAGGTCCAGCCGCCGGTCAGCTGGTGCAGCAGCCCGAAAAGCAGCGGCCCGACCAAGTAGCCGACTCTCAACGGCGAGATGCCCGGTCAGGCCAGGATGCCCGCGTCAGGCCAGGATGCCGCGGACCTTTTCCACGTCGTCGTGCATCTGCACGATCAACGGTTCGATTCCGGTGAACGCGACCATGCCGCGGATACGTTCGACGAAGGACACCTCCACCACATGGTCGTACAGGTCGATGTCCTGGTCGAGCACAAAGGCCTCGACCTGCTTCTGCGCCACACCGTCGAAGGTGGGGTTGTTGCCCACCGAGATGGCCGCCGGGTAGCGGATACCGGCATCCGTCAGCCAGCCCGCGTAGACCCCGTCCGCGGGGATGAGCCCCTCGGACGCCGGTGACAGGTTGGCCGTGGGAAAGCCGAGTTCGCGTCCTCGCTTCGCGCCGTGCACGACCTCGCCGCGCACGGTCGGGTTGTGCCCGAGCAGGGTGGTGGCTGCGCCGACCTCGCCGCGGGAGAGCAGCTCGCGGATCCAGGTCGACGAGACCCGGCGCATCCGGTCTGGTTTCACGTCGTCGATCAGGCGCACGGTGAACCCGAACCGGTCCCCCAGCTCCTGCAGTAGGTGCACATCGCCGGCGCCGCGAGCGCCGAACCGGAAGTCGCGGCCGACCAGCACGGTGCGCGCGTGAAGCCCCTGCACCAGGATGCTCTCAATGAAGTCCTCGGGCGAAAGAGCGGCCAACGCCGAGGTGAACTCGAGCAGGAGGGTGGCGCGCACGCCGGTCTCGGCGAGCAAGGCAAGCTTCTGTTCGGTGCTGATCAGGGTCTGTGGGCACTCCTGGGGGGCAAGCACGGCGAGCGGATGCCGGTCGAAGGTCACCACCACGGAGGCCAGTCCGTCGCTGTCGGCGAGTGCCTGCAACTCGGCGATGACCGCGCGGTGCCCCGCGTGCACGCCATCGAACTTGCCGATGCTGACCGCGGAGGCCGGCCAGTCGGCCGGGATGTCGGCGACGCCGCGCAGCACCTTCACTCGCGCACCTTCCCGCTCCGGGACAGCCACCACATGCCCAGGACCGGCAGCACGAGCGGGATGAAGAGGTAGCCGCGGCCGTACAACGACCAGACCGAGTCGTGCGGAAACAGGGCCGGGTCGACGAGGCTGAGGGTGCCGACCACCAGCACGCCGGCGAACTCGAAGCCGATCGTGATCCAGGCCACGCGGCGCCAGCGTCCGCCGCTCCTGATCAGGGCCACCGTGGCGACGATGTAGACGACCGCGGCCAGCGCGGACAGTGAGTAGGACAACGGTGCCTCGGCGAATTTGGAGGCGATCTGCACGAAGGAGCGGCCCGTGGCGGCGAGCGCGAGGAGGCCGTAGACGGCGATCAGCACGCGCCCGATGCCGGTCACCGGGGCCGGCCGAGCGGTCTCGGCGGGCGTCCTTGCGGCGTTGCTCTGCTGTGCGGTCATGGCTTCCTAATTATCGCAGCATCCGTGGATCTGATTTCACGGGCGCCGGACTTCTCGGCCCTGAATCTCACAGGCCCTGGACGGTCCAGATCTGCCACATGCGGTAGACCATCACGGCGACGCCCAGCCCGGCGACGCCCAAGATGACCGTGCTCCAGCGGCTACGTTCGATCAGCGCCCAGGCTGCGGCGGCCACGGGCACAAGAATTGCGCTGATCAGGTAGGTGTAGAACTCGAGCAGGCTGCCGGTCGCGGTGTTGCCCGTGAGCGGGGCGACGATCGCGACGACGAGTTGCACGATCAGCAGCAGCTCCACGAGCGCGGTGGCACCCATGGTGAGGTCGCTGGGTTTGCGCCCGGCCAGGCCGAGAGCGATGCAGAGCAGGCCGGCGAGGGTGGCCATGGCCAACTGGAGCCACATGAACCACTCGATCATGCGGTGGCCTTCGGGGCTGCCGCGGTTTGCGGGGCATCGGCGACCTGATCGGGCGGGAAGTTGAGCAGGGATTTGGCGTGGTCGCCGCGGTACTCGACCAGGCCGACCAGCCGGCCGTCCGGCGCGACCGCGGCCACCGGGCCGACCGGCACCGCCGTGCCGGCTTCGGCGTCGATGCCGACTGCGCCGTCCACCGCGATGCGCTTGCCGTGTCCGAGGTCGATGGCCTGCTGCTCTGTCAGGTCGAGGCGTCCCAGGATGCGCGTGGCGGCATCCGTCGGGCCGATCAGTCCGGCAGCGACGTCGAGCTCGGCGAGCGGCTGGGCCATGTCGATGCCGAACGGGCCGATCCGGGTTCGGCGCAAGCTGGTGAGGTGGCCGCCGACATCGAGGGCGGCGCCGAGGTCGCGGGCCAGCGCCCGGATGTACGTGCCGGAGGAGCACTCCACCCGCACCTCGAGGTCGAGGAAGCCGTCGGCCGGGGTCAGGGAGAGCATCTCGAACGCGCTCACGGTGACGGGGCGGGCCGGCAAGTCCACTTCCTCGCCGGCGCGCACCCGGGCGTAGGCGCGCTTGCCGTCGATCTTGATGGCGCTGACGGAGCTGGGCTGCTGCGCGATGGCGCCGGTGAGGGCGCCGATTCCGGCCGCGACAGCTTCCGGCGTGACGGCGGCCACGGCGTCGACGGATGCCCGCGCCAGCTCTTCACCCTCGGCGTCGTCGGTCGTCGTCGACGCACCCAGTCGAATTGTCGCCAGGTATTCCTTGTCGAGGCCGACGACGTACGTCAGCAGGCGGGTGGAACTGTTGATGCCGAGGATCAGCAGGCCGGTGGCCATCGGGTCCAGCGTGCCGGCATGGCCGACCTTGCGGGTGCCGGCCAGGCGGCGGGTGCGGGCGACGGCGTCGTGGCTGGTCCAGCCTTGGGGCTTGTCGACCAGGAGGAGTCCGCTGACGGTGGCGCCGACCTTCATCGACCGCTGCCCGGGCGTCCGTTCGACTGTCGGTTCGCTGGCTGGCCCGCCGGATGCTTCGTTCATTCTTGACATGGTATCCGGCCCCGGCCCGGCGCTGACCCATCGGGCGCGACCTAGGCTGGGGGGATGAATATTGCGGTGATCGGAGCCGGTGCCCTCGGCGGCACGTTCGCGACCCTGCTCGCCCGGGCCGGTCATACGGTGACCGTGACGGCGCGCGGACCGGCGCTGGCGGCCATCCGGGCCGAGGGGATTTCACTGACCGGGGCCTTCGGAACCGTACGCCAGCATCCGCTCGTGCTCGAACGTCTGGCCCGGACCCCGCAGCTGACGCTCGTCTGCACCAAGGCCCAGAATGCGGCTGCGGCCATCGGCGAGAACGCCCGGGTGATCGATGGCTCCCCCGTGATCGTCGTGCAGAACGGCCTCGACGGGGTGATCACCGCGGGCTCTCTGCTGCCCCGCTCGGACTGCTTCGGCGCCCTGTCGATCATCGCGGCGAATTACGCGGCACCCGGCCAGGTGACGATCACAACCGCCGCGCCCACCTATCTGGGCCGGGGAACCGGCGCCGCGGATGCCGCCACGCTCGCCTGGCGAGACGTGCTCGCCGGCGCCGTGCCCACCGTCGCCCTCGACAACTTCGTCGGCGCCCAGTGGACCAAACTCGTCGTCAACATGCTCAACGCACTACCCGCGATCACCGGGATGAGCGTTCAGAATGTCATCGACCACGCCGGGCTGCGCCGCGTGATGACCGAGAGCATGCGCGAGACCGTGGGGGTGGGGATGAAGCGCGGGGTGCGTTTCGGCAGCCTGCAGGGGCTCGGCGACCGGCCGTTGAGAGCCTTCTCGCGGCTGCCGCCGGCCCTCGGCCAGGTGCTGCCGCTGAGGCTGAAGGCCCGCATGGGCGACGTGCCGAACCTGGGTTCGACGCAGCAGAGCCTGAAGCGCGGGCAGCTCACCGAGGTCGACTTTCTCAACGGCGCGGTGGTGCGGGAAGCCGCCCTGGCCGGCGTGCGGGCGCCCGTGAACGAGCTGCTGACCACTCTCGTGCACGAGGTCGAGGCACGCGGGGTGCCGCTGGCCCCGTACGACGTGCTCGAGCGGTTCGCGGCGCTCCGCCACTGACCGTCGCGACCCGTGACCCGAGACCCCGATCAGCAGCTGTCGAGGAACACACGGCGCGGGTCGGCCGGGTTGCTCACGTCGACGATGGCCGTGGCCCGGCTGCGCGGACGCACCTCGCCGCGATACAGCCGGTCGGCGACCTCGTGTTCGGTGACCGTGCCGGTATCCTCGGCACCGCCTGGTCCGAAGCGCACCGCGTCCGCCTCCGTCTCCACCAGAACGCTGTACGACCACACGTCGCGCAACTCCTTGCGGTTCAGGTACTCGCCGTCGAGAATCAGCGTGGCGTCGGACGGCCCGGTCAGCCAGGTGGGCTGGATCCAGGCATCCCGGTCGGCGTCGAACGCCCGGGTGACGAAACCGGTGCTGCTACCCAGCCGGAACGGGTCGAGCAACACGCGCCGCAGCAGCGAGAAGTCGTACAGGTGGCGCAGCAGCCGCTCGGGAGATTCCGGGCCGAAGCGCTCCTGCTCCGCGCGCGACCGCCGGAAATCGCGCAGGGAGGCTGAGAACACCGGATGCTCCCGCTCATCGAACACGGCGGCCAGGTCGTCGGCGAAAGCGGCGCGCTCCGCGGCATCCGTGCCGTCGATGGCGACGACCGTGCGACCGAGACCGTAGACGCCAAGGATTTCGGTCGCGAGTTCCCGCAGGAACTCGATCCGGGGAGTGGAGGCAAGCTTCATCTTTCGAGCCTAGATTAGAACGGTGAATGCCACGCTCACGCTCACGCTTGCTCCTGCAGCCGGCTCCCCTGCCCTCAGCCTCGCCATCAACGCCTGGTTCCGGGACAATGCTCGCGACCTGCCCTGGCGCCGGCACGGCTTCGGCGCCTGGGGCGTGCTGGTGAGCGAGTTCATGCTGCAGCAGACCCCGGTGAACCGGGTGATTCCCCGGCTCGCGGAGTGGCTCGAGCGCTGGCCGACCCCGGGTGACCTCGCGGCGGTCCCGCCCGGCGAGGCGCTGCGGGCCTGGGCAAACCTGGGCTACCCTCGCCGCGCTCTGTGGCTCCACGCGGCCGCGGTGGAGATCACCGAGCGGCACGATGGGGTGGTCCCCGCCGACGTCGAGGCCTTGCTGGCCCTCAGCGGGATCGGCGACTACACGGCCAGGGCGGTCGCCGCGTTCGCCTACGGCCTGCGGCATCCGGTCGTCGACACCAACACCCGGCGCGTCATCGCGCGCGCCGTGGCCGGCCAGGCCGAACCGGCCCCACCCAACCGCACCCGCGACCTTGACGCCATGAGCGCGCTGCTCCCACTTCCCGTGAGCGACGCCGCCGTATTCAACGCCGGCATGATGGAGCTGGGCGCCGTGGTCTGCACCGCCAGGATCCCCCGGTGCGATGACTGCCCCATCCGCGCCGCCTGCGCCTGGCGCCTGGCGGACTACCCGCCCTATTCCGGCCCGCGCAAAGCCGTGCAGAAGAAGTTCGAGGGCAGCGACCGAAAGGTGCGCGGCTTGATCATGGCCGAGCTTCGCGCCACCCGGCACCCGGTGACGGATGCCGAGATCACCGACCTGTGGGCCGACTCACCCCAGCGTGACCGGGCTTTGGCGGGCTTGCTGTCCGACGGCCTCGCCATTGCCACCGCGCCCGGCGAGTACACCCTGCCGCAGGAATAAGCCCCTTCGCGCGCGAAAAAAGCCGAACCGGCCCGCACACCGCTGACGGATGATGCGGGCCGGCACGGCCGACCGGTCACTGACCGGCAGGTGTTGCTTCCTTACTTCTGCAAATGCGACCCGGCGGGAACTTCGGCGGAAACTTCGGCGTGTTGGCCGCCCCCGGGCTGCGCCTCGTCGTCTTCCTCGTCGTCTTCCTCGTCGTCTTCCTCGTCGTCTTCCTCGTCGTCGCCTTCGTCTTCGCCTTCGTCTTCGTCTTCGGCGTATTCGCGCGGCTTGACGTAGGGGTCCTCGTCGCCGGCATACTTCGCCGTGCGAGCCTGCTCCTCAACCTGCGTGTCGCGCTCGCGCGCCTCACGCAGCAGGTCGTCGATCAGGGCCGCATTCTCCGGGATGGCGTCCGCGATGAATTCGAGCGACGGCGTCAGCCGGGCGGTGATGTTCTTACCGACCTCGCTCCTCAGCATGCCGGTGGCCGCCTTGAGCGCTGTCGCGCTGTCGGCTCGTTCCTCCGCCGAACCGTAGACCGTGTAGAACACCGAGGCGTGCTGCAGGTCACCGGTCACCTTCACGTCGGTGATGGTCACGAAACCGAGCCTGGGATCGCGGAGTCCGCGTTCGATGCGCTTGGCCACGATGACCTTGATGCGGTCGGCCATTTTCCTGGCGCGTGCCGGATCTGCCATGGTCTAACTCCTATTGTCGAAAAATTACCGAAGGTGCGGGCCCCGCCGCGTCCGAGTTCAGGAACCCCGGCGAAACCCACACCCATCATCCGTACGTCCTTAGACCCGCGGCTTTTCCTTCATTTCGATCGTCTCGATTTCGTCACCGATCTGGATGTCGTTGAACTTGCCCAGGCCGATACCACACTCGAAGTCCGTACGGACCTCGGTGACATCGTCCTTGAACCGGCGCAGTGACTCGATGCCCAGGTTGTCTCCCACGACGACACCGTTGCGGATTACCCGCGCCTTGGCGTTTCTCGTGATGACGCCCGACCGTACGATGACGCCGGCGACGTTTCCGAACTTGGAGGAGCTGAACACCTCGCGGATCTCGGCAACACCACTCTGCACCTCTTCGAACTCGGGCTTGAGCATTCCCTTGAGGGAGTTCTCGATGTCCTCGAGTGCGTTGTAGATGACCGAGTAAAAGCGCACATCCACGCCTTCACGGGCTGCGCGTTCGCGTGCCTTCGTGTCGGGGCGCACGTTGAAGCCGATGATGATGGCGTTGTCGACGGTGGCGAGGTTGACGTCGCTTTCCGTGACCGCACCGACTCCGCGGTGGATGATGCGCAGCTGGACCGAATCGTCGACCTCGATCTTGAGCAGCGACTCTTCCAGGGCTTCAACAGCACCGGAAACGTCACCCTTGATGATGAGGTTGAGTGATTCGACCTTGCCCTCTTCGAGTGCACGGGTGAAGTCTTCGAGGCTGATCCGCTTGCGGGCCTTGGCCAGCAGGGCGTTGCGCTCGGCGGCTTCGCGCTTCTCGGCGATCTGACGAGCCGTGCGGTCTTCCTGAATCACCAGGAAGGTGTCGCCTGCACGCGGCACGCTGGAGAGGCCCTGAACCTGGACGGCACGGGACGGGGTTGCGGCGAGCACGGGCACGCCGTTCTCGTCTGCCATCGCACGAACGCGGCCGTAGGCCGTGCCCGCCACGATGGAGTCCCCGACGTTCAGAGTTCCCGACTGGATGAGCACGGTCGCGACGGCGCCACGACCCTTGTCGAGGCGAGCCTCGATGGCCACGCCGCGAGCGTCCTTGTCCGGGTTGGCCCGCATGTCGAGACCGGCGTCAGCGGTGAGGAGCACGGCGTTCAGGACTTCCTGGATGCCGGTGCCCTGCTTCGCCGACACGTCGACGAACATGACGTCTCCACCGTATTCTTCGGCGACGAGACCGAACTCGGTGAGCTGCTGGCGCACCTTCTGCGGGTTGGCGCCGGGCTTGTCGATCTTGTTGACTGCAACCACGATCGGCACGTTGGCGGCCTGGGCGTGGTTGAGCGCCTCAATCGTCTGCGGCATGATGCCGTCGTCCGCCGCGACCACGAGGATCGCAATGTCCGTCACCTGGGCACCACGGGCACGCATGGCGGTGAACGCCTCATGGCCCGGTGTGTCGATGAAGGTGATGGCGCGTTCAATGCTTTCGTGTTCGGTGATGACCTGGTAGGCACCGATGTGCTGCGTGATTCCGCCGGCTTCGCCCGCGGCCACCTTCGCGTTGCGAATGGCGTCCAGGAGCGCGGTCTTGCCGTGGTCGACGTGACCCATGACGGTGACGACGGGGGGACGGGCGACAAGCTCGTCATCCGTCTCGTCTTCCAGCTCCTGGTCGATGTCGATGTCGAAGGCGAGCAGCAGCTCGCGGTCTTCGTCGTCCGGAGAGACCATCTGGATCTTGTAACCGAGCTCGGAGCCGAGAACGTCGAACGTGGCCTCGTCGAGCGACTCGGTTGCCGTGGCCATCTCACCGAGGTGGAACAGAACCGTGACCAGGTTTCCGGGGCTCGCGTCGATCTTGTCGGCGAAGTCCGTGATGGACGCACCGCGGCGCAGACGCACCACGGTTCCGCCATCGCCGCGGGGTACGCTCACGCCACCCAGCGACGGAGCCTCGCGCAGCTCAAACTCTGCTCTCTTCGTCCGCTTGGACTTGCGGGCCTTGTTCTTGCCGCCACCGCGACCGAACGCGCCAGCGGTTCCGCCGCCGGGGCCGCGACCGCGACCTCCGGCGCCGCCACCACCGGCAGGACGGGGCGGGCCGAAGCCGGGGGCTCCGGCCGGGGCGCCACCAGGACGCTGGAAGCCGGGGCGTGCGCCGCCGGCACCACCCGGAGCGCCACCGGGACGCTGGAACGCACCCGGACGCTGACCGAAACCAGTCGGGCGCGGGGCCTGCCCGGGTCCACCCGGACGAGGTGCACCGGGGCGCGGGGCCGCGGGGCGCGGAATGTTACTGGGCGAAGACGTGGACGGCGGGCGCTGGCCCATGCCCTGCGCGCTCGCAAACGGGTTGTTGCCGGGACGCGGACTCGGGGTCTTGCCCATGCCTTGGTTGCTGGCGAACGGATTGTTGCCCGGACGAGCCGCCGGCGGCTTCGGCACGGACGCACCGGGCTTGGCTGCGCCCGAAGCGCCACCCGCGGTCTTGGCGACCGGGGCATCCGTCGCGGTCACGGTCTCGGTGACGATCGCGGCAGCCGCAGCCTTCGCGGCAGCCGCAGCCTTCTCGGCAGCCTGAGCCTGACGCTCGGCGACTGTGAGCGGGGCAGTCGGCATCGGCGGGGCGTCCGCGGCGGGAGCAACCGCTGCGGGGACCTCGACGACGGGACGTACGCCCGGCTTGACGGCCAACTTGGCCGGGGACGGACGTGCGCCGCCCGGCTTCGCGGGGGTTGTCGCGGCGACGGGGGTGGCGCCGGCTGGGGCTGTAGCAGTGGCGGCGGGAGCCGCGGTGCTGGAGCCATCGGCCGCCAGGGCGGCGCGCAGACGGCGCGCTACCGGGGGTTCAACGCTACTGGACGGGCCCTTGACGAACTCGCCCATCTCTTTCAATTTAGCAAGGGCAACCTTGCTGTCGACGCCGAGCTCGCTAGCGATCTCGTGTACGCGTGGTTTCGCAGCCACAATTCTCCTGTTCCGGGTCTGCACCCGGAAAGGGGCAGACCGTTAGTAACGGACGGGTCTCATTTCGAGCCGCTCATTAGTTATCCATAAGCCTGTTCAGCCTGTTCTCTAGTTGATTCGCGTCCATTGAACTGGTCACGCGAAGGGCACGCCCGAAAGCGTGTCGCCGCAGTGCGTCCTGGAAGCACGCGGTAGTGGGATGCAGCCACGCACCTCGCCCAGGCAGAGTGGCGGTTTCATCCACCACGAGTTCCGATTCTCGGGCTACAACCCTCAGAAGTGAGGATCGCGGAGCGCGCAAACGGCATCCAATGCACGTTCTAACGGGATTCATCGTACCCCCTATTCCGTGTCCTCCAGAATGCTGTCCGGCTGAATGTCGATTTTCGCACCCGTGAGCTTGGCCGCGAGGCGCGCATTCTGACCTTCCTTGCCGATCGCCAGCGACAGCTGGTAGTCGGGAACGAGGGCTCGAACGGCCTTGATCGATTCGTCGATCACGTAGGAACTGGTGACCTTGGCCGGCGACAGTGCGCTGGCGACGAAGGTGGCCAGGTCTGGCGAGTAGTCGACGATGTCGATCTTCTCGTTGTTGAGCTCCACGGTGACGGCGCGCACGCGCTGGCCGAGTTCGCCGATGCAGGCGCCCTTGGCATTGACGCCGGGCTCCGTGGCGCGAACGGCCATTTTGGTGCGGTGACCAGCCTCACGGGCAAGCGAGACGATTTCGACGACGCCGCTGGCGATCTCCGGCACCTCGAGGGCGAAGAGGCGACGCACCAGCGAAGGGTGCGTGCGGGACACCGTGATCTGCGGGCCTTTGAGGCCCTTGCCGACGGCAGTGACATAGACGCGAATGCGCTGTCCGTGCACGTAGCTCTCGCTCGGCACCTGCTCTTCGGGCGGCAGGATCGCCTCGATCGTGCCCAAGTCGACGTGGATCATGCGCGGGTTCGGACCCTGCTGGATGATCCCGGCGACGATCTCACCCTCGCGGCCCTTGAATTCACCGAGCACAGCGTCATCGGCCAGGTCGCGCAGACGCTGGTTGATGACCTGCTTGGCCGCGAAGGCCGCGATGCGACCGAAGTCGGTGGGGTTGCCGACGGCTTCGCCGACGACGTTGCCCTCTTCGTCGTGTTCGGGCACAAAAATGTCGACGTGGCCGGTCTTGCGGTCGAGGACGACGCGCGCTTCCGGCTCTTCCTCGACGACCTGCTTCGTGGAGACTTCACCCTGGTGGGTGTGCTTCACGTAGGCCGTCAGAATTGCTTGCTCAATGATCCGCACGAGTTCCTCGAAGGGAATCTCTTTCTCGCGCTCCAACTGCCGCAACACGCTGAGGTCGATGTCCATGGCCGGCCTCCTCTATTCAGATCTTGCCGCCGCGAAACTGCGCAGCGGGCTCGTCCTAGATTAGCCGAATCCCAGGACGCCCGTCACCCGACCCAGGCCCGTCCCGCGCCGAAACTGCCTTCCCCTCGGCCCGAGCGCGGCGCTACGCTGGGCGGATGGCCGCCGATTCCGTATCCGACAACGCTCACCACGCTGCACGCACCGTCGAGGGCAGCCGCACCTTCCAACTTCTGGCCCGCGCCGGTTATGCGGTGAACGGCCTGCTTCACGTCATGATCGGCGCCATCGCAATCAGCGTGGCAACGGGCGCCGGTGGCGAGTCGGCAGACCAGTCTGGCGCGCTCGGGCAGCTGGCCCAAACCCCCGGCGGCGTGTTCGTGCTCTGGACGGTGGTTCTCGGCCTGGCCTCGCTCGGCCTCTGGTATCTGGTACAGGTGTTCCTTGAACCCGCCCAAGATCCGAAACGCAAGTGGGCCCACCGCGCCGTCCTGATCGGCAAGGGTGTCGTCTTCCTGTTCATCGCGTGGACGGCGTTCACGTTCGCCCGCGGAGCCTCGGCAAGCTCGTCGGAAACAGCCAGCGACTCGACCGCGAGACTGCTGTCGATTCCCGGGGGCGTCGTGCTGCTCTTCGTCGCCGGCCTGGCCGTGGTCGTGATCGGCGGCGTCTTCATTCACCGCGGCGCCAGCCATGGCTTCACCGACAGCATCACGGTGCCCGGCGGCCCGGCCGGCACGGTGGTCGTCATCCTCGGAACCGTGGGCTACATAGCGGAGGGCATCGCGCTGGCCGCCGTGGGCATCCTCTTCACCGTGGCGGCTTTCACGCTCGACCCGGAGAAGGCCACCGGCATGGACGGTGCGCTGAAGTCACTCGTGGCGCTGCCGTTCGGGGTGGCGATCCTGGTGCTGGTCGGCGCCGGGGTGATCGCTTATGGCGTGTACTGCTTCGCCCAGGCGCGGCTCGCCCGCCTCTGAACCTTCAGCCGGGCCGGGCGCTCAGGCGAAGCTGGCGGCCAGTTCGGCAATGGCCACCTGGGTGCGCTCACCGGTGCGACGGTCCCAGAGTTCCACGATGCCGTCGGCGGCGCCACGGCCCACGATGACGATGACGGGGATGCCGATCAGTTCCGCGTCGCCGAACTTGACGCCCGGCGACACCTTGCGGCGGTCGTCGTAGAGCACGTCGCGCTGGGTGCCCTCCAGCATGGCGACAACGGTTTCGGCAGTCTCGAAGACCACATCGTCCCGGCCGGTGGCGATCACGTGCACGTCGAACGGCGCGACCGTCTCGGGCCAGATCAGGCCCTTCGGGTCGTTGTTGAGT
The DNA here is from genome assembly GCF_002929655.1 of Cryobacterium sp. M23. Taxonomy (NCBI): domain Bacteria; kingdom Bacillati; phylum Actinomycetota; class Actinomycetes; order Micrococcales; family Microbacteriaceae; genus Cryobacterium; species Cryobacterium sp. M23. Next base: position 125,398 of record NZ_PJJV01000080.1, on the reverse strand, counting down.
TCGGCGATGGTGGCGAGGATGCGGGTGACGCCGATGCCGTAGGAACCCATCGTGACCGTGACGAGCTTGCCGTTCTCGTCGAGAACCTTCAGGCCGAGCGCCTCAGCGTACTTTCGGCCGAGTTGGAAAACGTGGCCGATCTCCATGCCGCGGGCCAGCTCCACCGGGCCGGAGCCGTCGGGCGCGGGATCGCCGACGCGAACCTCGGCGGCCTCGATGGTGCCGCCCAGCGCGAAATCCCGGCCGGCGACGAGACCGAAGACGTGGCGGCCGGGCTCGTTCGCGCCCGTGATCCACTCGGTGCCCTCCACCACGCGCGGGTCAACCAGAAAACGGATGCCGGTGGTCGACTTCTCACCGAACACCGCTCCGTTCGCGCTCCAGGGTCCGATATAGCCCTTGACCAGCCCGGGGAACTTGGCAAAGTCCGTTTCGTTCGCGGCCTCGACCTCGGCGGGGGTGACGGCCACCTCGAAGCGCTTGAGGTCCACCTCGCGGTCGCCGGGGAGGCCGATCACGAGGAGTTCACGGGTGCCGTCGGGTTGGATGAGCGCGAGGACGACGTTCTTGAGGGTGTCCGCGGCGGTCCAGGCGCGGCCGTCGGGACGCGGATGATCGCTGTTGGCCCGATCCACCAGGGTCTGGATGGTGGGGGTGCCCGGGGTGTCGAAGACCTCGGCGGCGGGGAAGCCAGCCCAGTCGATCGATGGCGGGACGACCGTGCGGAACGCCTCGATGTTGGCCGCGTAGCCGCCGGCCGAGCGTACGAAGGTGTCTTCGCCGACCGGGGTCGGGTGCAGGAACTCTTCGCTCTTGGAGCCGCCCATTGCGCCGGCATCCGCCTGAACGATGACGTACTCGAGGCCGAGCCGGGTGAAGATGCGCTCGTAGGCGTCGCGCTGAGCCTGGTAGCTCGTGTCGAGGCCGGCATCCGTGTAGTCGAAGGAGTAGGCATCCTTCATCGTGAATTCGCGGCCGCGCAGCAGCCCGCCGCGGGACCGGGCCTCGTCGCGGTACTTGTCCTGGATCTGGAAGATCGACAGGGGCAGGTCCTTGTAGGAACTGTAGAGGTCCTTCACGAGGAGTGTGAAGACCTCTTCGTGGGTGGGGGCGAGGAGCAAGTCGCTGCCCTTGCGGTCCGTGAGCCGGAAGAGGCCGTCGCCGTATTCGTCCCAGCGGCCCGTGATCTCGTAGGGTTCCCGCGGCAGCAGGGCCGGGAAGTGCACCTCGAAGGCGCCGGCCGCGGCCATCTCCTCGCGCACGATCGTCTCGATCTTGGCCTTGACGCGCAGACCGATCGGCAGCCACGCGAAGATTCCGGGGGCCTGGCGGCGGATGTAACCGGCGCGCACCAGCAGGCGGTGGCTGGTGACCTCGGCGTCCGAGGGGTCTTCGCGGAGGGTACGGAGGAAGTAGTTGGACATACGAATAGGCACTCACCCACTTTACGGCGCGCGGACAGACGTCGCGGCGCACCCGGTGGACGCCGGCACCTGTTCCGCGGTCCGCCGGATTCCACAACCTGCGCCGCGAACCGTCTTGACCGAGGTGCCGCTAGCGGCGGTCGCGCCAGCGGCGGTCGCGCTCGCCGAGACCTGGCGACCCGACGTGCAGACGCTCCCGCCCCGGGCATCCGTTGCGGCCGGTCGCTAACCTCGGAGATTTTCGCAACACGCCGCACAATACGGCGCCAAAACCGGTGTGTCTCAAAAATCTCCGCGTTTACGTGACAACGGATGCCCATGACGAGTGTGCGCGGCTGGCCCAGCGACGCACCGCGACGCCGAATGACCGCACGTTCCGGCCGACGAGTCCTTCCCATCAGAGCCCCGGCAGCTTCCCTCTCCCGAACGAATTCGACGGAGGTTCTGCCGGAATCGGCCCTAGAGCCCGCGAAAAGTCCCCATTACGTGAANAGCCCCGCCGCGAGAGCATGCAGCTCCGCGACCGCCCGAGCCGCCGCGGACAGGCCGTGCGCGGCATCCGCTTCGGGGTGTTTCAGGAGGTTGGTCACAAATCCGAGTTTACCTCATTGTGAACAAATAAACCATGCTAGCCTAGAAAAAGCTAAAGATTTATCGTAGTTATATACGCCTTCTAATGGAGCCCCGCCCGGAGCCCCGCCCGGAGCCCAGCCCGGACCCGTATCGATGAGGGATCGTTTGGAGGACCACCTCAACGCTGACTTCGGGCAGGTGGGCTACCGATGATCCAGCGCAGCGGTGCCGGATACCGAGAACGACGGAGACCTCAGCCGGTCAGGGCCTTGTGGATCCGCTGGAGGGACACGGGCTCCGCGGCCTTCAGTTCCTGGGCGAAGAGGCTGATCCGAAGTTCCTCGATCAGCCAGCGCGCACGCACCAGGTTGGCGGCCGCGTTTGCCTGCAGGGGGATCGTGCCGCCGGCATCCTCGAACCGGCCCGTGGCTGCCTGGCTCTCGTTCATCCAGACCCGGTCGCGGCTCGGATTGTCGCTGAGCTTCACGATGCGCGCGGTGATGCCGCCGAGGTATCGCGGCAAGTGCCGCAGCTGCACGAGTCCCGTGGCGCTCACGAAACCGGGGTAGACGAGCCCGGCCAGCTGCGCGCGGGCATCCGTCAGGGCCGGGAGCAGGGCCATGCTGGTGGACGCCTTGAGCGCCTTGTCGGCGGCGCGCGCGGCGGCGAGGATGCGGGCGACGAGGCCCACCGTATCGAACATGGAATCCATCACGACGCCGGACACCCGGTCGCGGATGGTGTCGAACTCGGCGTGCATGAACACCTGGCCGCCGGGCTTCACCCGGAACAGCACGTCGTCGACGCTCGCCGCGAGGCAGTCGTCGAACAGCGCCTGGGTGGTGCGATACGGGCTGGTGGCCAGGCTGAGCTTCTCTGCCCCGGTGAGGTGCTGCTGCACGTAGGCCACCGGGGAGGGCGTGGCGAGCAGCAGCAGGCGACGCACGCCATCGGGCAGGGTGCGGGCCTGCTCGGCCTCCGTGCTCATCATGCGGATCGCCACCGACGCACCCTCGTCGACGAGGGTCGGGTAGCCGCGGATGGTGTTGTCACCCTGCCTGGTGTCGAGGAACCGGGGCAGCTCCGGGAAATCCCAGGTGGTGAGTCCGGTGCGCTCGATCGCATTGGTGGGGGTGGCAGCGGATGCCGCGGCCACGCTCTCGCGGGCCTGGGTGCCGAGCCGGCGCTGCAGTTCCAGCAGGTCCTTGCCGGAGGCGCTCGGGCGACCGCGTTCGTCCACGACACGGAACGTCATGTGAAGGTGGGCCGGAACCCGGACCAGCTCGAAGTCGTTCGCCTTCACGGACACGTAGGTGAGCTTCTGGATCAGGGCGGCGAGCGTCTCGGTGAAGGGGACATCGTCGCGGTCGAACATGGACCCGCGGGTGGCTTCGCCCAGGCCCGACACCCCGACCGAGACCTCGCCCGGCGCCGGCGGCAACTCGTTCAGCAGTCGCTTGGCCCAGTCTCCCGCCGGCACCACGTTGCGACGGATGCTCTTGGGCAGCGACTTGATCAGTGCGGTCACCAGGTCGGCGCGGAGGCCCGGTACCTGCCAGTCGAAGCCGGTGGGAGAGAGCCTCGCGAGCAGGGCCAGCGGGATCTGCACGGTCACGCCGTCGTCGTCCGCGCCGGGCTCGAACCGGTAGCTGAGCGCGAACTTCTGGTCGCCCTGGCGCCAGATCGGCGGGAACACGGCCTCGTCGATCTCCGGCGCGTCCTCGGGCACCAGTGCCTCGGCGGTCATCGTGAGCAGATCGGGCGTCTTGGTGCGCGCCTGGCGCCACCAGGTTTCGAACGTGCGCGATGAGCATACGTCGGCGGGAATGCGTTTCTGGTAGAACTCGAACACGACCTCGTCGTCGAACAGGATGTCCCGGCGCCGCGTGCGCTCCTCGAGTTCGGCGAGTTCCTTGCGCAGGCTCGTGTTCGCCCGGTCGAAGGCCGTGACGCGCTGGTCGATTCGGTCAAGGTCCCATTCACCCTCGACGAGCGCGTGCCGGATGAATAGGTCGCGAGCGTACGCCGGGTCGACCCGGGAAAACTGGATCCGGCGGCGCGGCACGATCGGCACCCCGTACAGGGTGACCCGCTCGTAGGCGACGACCGCGCCCTGCTTCTTCTCCCAGTGCGGCTCGGAGTAGCTGCGCTTGCAGAGGTCGCCGGCGAGCGGCTCGGCCCACGCGGGGTCGACGACCGCGTTCATCCGGGCGAACAGGCGGCTGGTCTCGACCAGTTCCGCGCTCATCACGGCGTTCGGCTGCTTCTTCGCGAGCGCCGAGCCCGGGAAGATCACGAAACGCTGCTGGCGCGCGCCGATGTAGTCCTTCTTGGCGGTGTCCTTGAGACCGATGTGGGAAAGCAGACCGGCGAGGAGCGAGCGGTGGATCCCATCGGGATTCACGCTGGGATCCCCGATGTGGAGACCGAGCGGCTTGGCCATCTGGCGCAACTGCTTGTACACGTCCTGCCATTCGCGCACGCGCAGATAGTTGAGGAACTCGTTCTTGCAGAGGCGTCGGAAGGCGCTGGAACCGAGCTCCTTCTGCTGCGTCTCGAGGTAGTTCCAGAGGTTCAGCAGGCTCAGGAAGTCGCTCGTCGGGTCGGTGAACCGGGCGTGCTGCTGGTCGGCCTGCGCGCGGCGCTCGAGGGGCCGTTCGCGCGGGTCCTGGATGGTGAGCCCGGAGACGATCACCATCACCTCGCGGCTCACCGCCTGCGTCTTCGACTCGATCACCATTCGCCCGAACCGAGGATCGATGGGCAGCTGCGCCAGCTGCCGGCCGATGCGGGTCAGTGTGGAGATGCCGGGCTTGGAGATGCCGGATTTGTGGCCGGCGGTGAGCGCAGCCACCGCGCCGAGCTCGGCGAGCAGGTCGAGGCCGTCCTTGATGCCGCGCGAGTCGGGCGGGGTGAGGAACGGGAATGCGGCGATGTCGCCGAGGCCCAGCGAGATCATCTGCAGGATGACCGCGGCGAGGTTCGTGCGCAGCACCTCCGGCTCGGTGTACTCGGGCCGGCGCGCGAAGTCCTCCTCCGAATAGAGGCGGATGGCGATACCGTCGCTGGTGCGGCCGCTTCGGCCCGAGCGCTGGTTCGCGGAGGCCTGCGAGATGGCCTCGATCGGCAGCCGCTGCACCTTCGAGCGCACGCTGTACCGGCTGATCCGGGCGGTCCCGGCGTCGATGACGTAGCGGATGCCCGGCACGGTCAGGCTGGTCTCCGCCACGTTCGTCGCCAGCACGATGCGGCGTCGCACGCCGGCGACCTTCGACGGCTGGAACACCTTGTGCTGGTCGGCGGAGGAGAGCCGCCCGTACAGCGGCAGGATCTCGGTGGGGCTGGTGCGCCCCGAGGAGGCGTACTTGCCCTGCAGGGCGTCCGCGGCGTCCCGAATCTCGGTCTCACCGCTGAGGAAGACCAGAACGTCGCCGCTGGACTCCCGTTCGAGCTCATCGAGCGCGGCGGAGATTCCCTCGATGTAGTCCCTGTCCACCGTGGGCGCGGCATCCGTCGTGTCGTCGTCGTCGCCGTCCATCACCTCGACGACCAGCGGCCGGTAGCGGATCTCCACCGGGTAGGTGCGCCCGGAGACCTCGATGATCGGGGCCGGCGTGCCGTCGGGCGTGGCGAAATGCTCGGCGAAGCTCTGCGGGTCGATCGTCGCGGAGGTGATGATGAGCTTGAGGTCGGGGCGCTGCGGCAGCAGCTGACGCAGGTAGCCGAGCAGGAAGTCGATGTTGAGGCTGCGCTCGTGCGCCTCGTCGATGATGATCGTGTCGTACTTCCGCAGCAGACGGTCGCGGTGCATCTCGTTGAGCAGGATGCCGTCGGTCATCAGCTTGATGCGGGTGTCCGGGCCGACCTGGTCGGTGAACCGCACCTGGTAGCCGACCGTCTGGCCGACTTCCTGTCCGAGTTCCTCGGCGATGCGTTCAGCGATCGTGCGCGCGGCGAGACGGCGGGGTTGCGTGTGGCCGATGTTCTCCCGGCCCAGCTCGAGGCAGATCTTCGGCAGCTGCGTGGTCTTGCCGGAACCCGTCGCGCCGGCGACGATGACCACCTGGTTGTCACGGATGGCGCGCGCGATGTCCTCCCGGCGCTGGCTGACCGGAAGCTCGGGCGGGAAGGTGACTTCGACGGGGATCATGAGCTTTCCATCGTATGACCTCGCGGTGAACGACGGATGCTGCCCGGGTTCGCCTGGTGATCGGCCCGACGGCTGTGGTTGTATCGGCGCGTTTTTAACCGCACGATGTTAGCATCAAAGAATGATCAACGACGAAGGGTCGGGGGACCGGCACGCCGCCCTGGCCTCCGACGCGCGCCGCCAGGTGCTCGACCTCCTGATGGGATCGGCTACCCCGCTCGACGCCGCCGCGGTCGCGGCGCGCATCGGGCTGCACGTGACGACCGCCCGGTTCCATCTCGATCAGCTCGAGAACGCCGACCTGATCCGGCGCGCCGTCGGGCGCGCGGGAACGCGTGGCCGCCCGCGAATTCTCTTCACCGCTGGACCCGCCGCCCGGGAAGGCGGCGCCCAGCACGATCTGAGCCGGGTGCTGGCCACCGCGCTCGCCGAGGACGCCGACAGCGGGCGGGCCCGGGCGATCCGCGCCGGTGAGACCTGGGCCGAGAGCTACGCCGACGAGCTGCGGGGGAGCGCCGCGGAGGGCATCGCGCCGCTGCTGAGTATCCTCGACCGGCTCGGCTTCGATCCGGAGCTGGTTTCGGCGGTGGAGCCGGCTTCGGCTGCGGAAGCCGAGTCCGCGGCGGGCGACGGGGCCTCCGACGGCGTCGCCGTCGTTGCCGCCCCGCTGATCACCCTGCTGGCCTGCCCGTTCCGCGCCGATGCGCGGGACGCCCCCGACGTCATCTGCTCGGTGCACCTGGGCCTCGTGCGCGGGGTCGCCCGCGAGCTGGGCCACGACCCGGACCAGGTCGGGCTGCGCCCGTTCGTGGGCCCCGAGCTGTGCCATTTGCACCTCGGAAGCGAATGGGTCGAGCCGAGCCCGACGGCCGGGTGAGCGCGCAGCCCGAGGACGTGAACTGACGCGCTCCGCCTCGCGCGGTCTCGCTTCGCCCTGCCGCCACCGGGAATAACGGCCCGGGAGGAGGGTTAGGTTGGGGAGGGCGGGAACCGCCCGGCGAGGAAGATGACGGATGAACCCGATCGAGTGGCTTTTCGACGCACAGCTGCAGATCGGAACCCAGACCATTCTCTGGCGCGAGATCATCGGCAACGCCTTCGGCATCCTGAGCGCCGTCGGCGGGATGCGCCGTAAGGTGTGGGCCTGGCCGATCGGAATCGCGGGCAACGTGCTGCTGTTCACGGTGTTTCTCGGCGCCGTGTTCGGCACGCCCAACCCGGTCAATCTGCTCGGCCAGGCCGGGCGGCAGATCATGTTCATCGTCGTCTCGATCTTCGGCTGGGTCCAGTGGTCCACTTATCGCCGGGGGAGCGCGCAGGCTGCCGTGGCCCCGCACTGGGCCGGTGCTCGCGCGCGCATCCTGCTCGGATTCGGGCTCGTCGCGGGCACTCTGGTGCTCACGCCGGTCTTCCGTGCGCTCGGCTCGTTCGAGCCCGTCTGGGCCGATGCCTGGATCTTCACCGGCTCGTTGCTGGCCACGTACGGCATGGCGAAGGGCTGGACCGAGTTCTGGCTGATCTGGGTGGCGGTCGACATCGTCGGGGTGCCGTTGCTGCTCAGCGCCGGCTACTACGCCTCGGCCATCCTCTACATCTTCTACGGCGCGTTCACCCTCGCCGGCTTCTTCGTCTGGATGCGCGTGCAGCGCCGCGCCCGCAGGGCCCTCGCGGTCGACCTGGTGGCCGCAAGGCTCTGACCGGCCCTGACCTGCTCCGCTCAGGTTCGTTGAAGAAATACGCAGGGAGCGTCGGGCCGGGGACAGCGGCACAATGGAGGCATGTCCAACCACCTCGCCGACGCAATCAGCCCCTATCTGCGCTCGCACGCCGACAATCCCGTTGCCTGGTACGGCTGGGGTTCGGAGGCCTTCGTGGAGGCTCGGCTGCGCGATCTGCCCGTGCTCGTCTCGATCGGCTACTCGACCTGCCACTGGTGCCACGTCATGGCCCGGGAGAGCTTTAGCGACCCGGAGCTCGCCGATTACCTGAACCGGCACTTCGTGAGCATCAAGGTCGACCGGGAGGAGCATCCCGAGGTCGACGCCAGCTACCTCGCCGCGGCCAGCGCCTTCGTGGGCGGGCTCGGCTGGCCGCTCAACGTGTTCGTCACCCCCGACGGGCAGGCCTTCTACGCCGGCACCTACTTTCCGCCGTTGCCGTTGCCGGGGCATCCGTCGTTCCGGCAGGTGCTTGAAGCGGTGACGGATGCCTGGACGAACCGCCGCGCCGAGGTCACCGCAAGCGCGTCCCTCGTCGCCGAGGCGCTCGCGGCCGCCGCCGTGCAGCGGGGTGCCGGCGGAGCGCTGCCCGGCCCCGCCGCGCTCGACCGGGTCCAGGCCGAACTCGTGGGCCTGGAAGACCCCCGCTTCGGCGGATTCGGCGGCGCGCCCAAGTTTCCCGTAGCGCCGGTGCTGGGGTTTCTGCTCGGCCGGCCGGGTGCCGTGGGACAGGTTCCGGAAGCGCAGGCCCTCGCCCTGCGCACCCTGAAGCACATGGGTGCCTCGCCCCTGCGAGACCCGGTGGAGGGCGGTTTCTTCCGCTACGCCGTGAACCGGGACTGGAGCGACCCGCACTACGAGCGGATGCTCTACGACAACGCGCAGCTGCTCGACCTCTACACCCAGGCCTGGCAGCTCACCGGCGAGAAATGGGCGCAGACGGTCGCGGAGGGTGTCGCCGGGTTCCTCACGACCGTGCTGCGCCTGCCCGGCGGCGGGTTCGCCAGCGCCCAGGACTCCGAGAGCACCGTTGCCGGTCGCCGCGTCGAGGGCGTCTACTACACCCTGGACGAGGACGCCCGGCGGCAGGAGGAGCCGCCCGCGCTCGATGAAAAGGTGCTCACCGGCTGGAACGGCCTTGCCATCAGAGCCCTGGCCCGCGCCGGGTTCGCCCTCGCCGATCCCGACCTCACGACGGCGGCCGCGAGGGCCGCCGACCACCTGCTCACGCGTCACCTGCGCCGGGACGGCAGCCTCGTGCGGGCCTCCATCGCGGGGCGCACGTCTGCCGCTCAGGCCACCCTGGAGGACTTCGGGATGTGTGCACAGGGTCTCCTCGAGCTTGCTCTGGCCACGGGCGAGGTGCGCTATGCCACGGCCGCGCGCCGGCTCATCGATGGCACGCTGGGGGGAACGGATGCCAAAACGGTACCGTCCGCCGCCGACATCCCTGGCTCCGGCACTCCCGGTACCAGTGCACCCACCGACGCCGCCGGCACTGCCGGCACTGTCGCCGGCGGGATGCCGTTTCGCGCTCCCGACGGGCCCGACCCGGTGCTTGCCGCGCAGGGACTCGCCCTGGACGTCGACCCGTCGGAGGGGGCCTACCCGTCCGGGATCACGGCGACCGCAGAGGCGGCGAACCTGCTCTACCTGCTGACCGCCGACGACCGCTACCGCGCGGCCGCCGTTGCCGCGATGGCGGCCCTCGCCGAGCGCGCACTCGAACGCCCGCTCGCCTTCGGGGCGGCCCTGCGACTGTCCGGCATTCTGACCGGCCCCGTGGAACAACTCGTGGTGGTCGGGGCGGACGTGGTCGGGCCGGGGGCAGGGCCGGACGCGGCCGCCCCCGAGCAACCCGCCGCACTGCTCGACGCGGTGCGCCGACGCGGGAGCGGGCTCGTCGCATCCGTCACCGAGGTTCAGGCGCAGGCCTTCGCCGACGCCGGCTTCGAACTGTTCCGCGGCCGGGTCGCACACCAGGGTCTGCCGACGGCCTACCTCTGCCGTGACTTCGTCTGCCGCCTGCCCGTCACCGATCCCGCCGACCTGCCGATGGCCTGACCCGGACGGAGGCTGGTCGGCCCGGTGGCCGCGCCGGGAACAGAATGGACAGATGGGCATACAGATCAAGCGGGTCTACGACGAACTTTCCGCGAGCGACGGGACCCGGGTGCTGGTCGACCGGCTGTGGCCGCGCGGAGTCTCGAAGGAGGAAGCCCGGCTCGACGCCTGGCTCAAGCAGATCGCGCCCAGCCCGGAGCTGCGCCGGTGGTGGAACCACGACCAGGCCCTTCTGGATGAGTTCGCGGTGCGCTACCGGGCCGAACTCGACACCGCACCCGAGACGACGGCGGCCGTGCAGGAACTCCGCACGCTCATCGCCCGCGACGAGGAGACGCAGACGACAACCACGCTGCTCTACGGCGCTCGGGACCCGATGGTGAACCACGCCAGGATCCTGGCCGAGTATGTGATTGACAGGGCCTGACCCGGTCGCCTGACCCGATACCTGAGCGGAAATCGCGCCGGCCGTCCGGCCTCCGCAGTAACTTCAAGCCGGTAACCTCAAGCCAGCCGACCTCATCGGTCGGCGCCGACGACCGAACGGACTCCGGCGATGCTTCCCGAAATCAACATCTGGGCCGTACTCCTGGCCACCGCGTCCAGCATGGTCCTCGGCGCGATCGGGTACTCGCGCCAGGCGTTCGGTACCTCCTGGATGACAGCCGTCGGCCACGACGAGGAAAGCCTGCGCACGGGCTCGACCGCGATCACCGGGCGGTCCCGTCACCGCGGCGAGCGGGGGACGCAGAAGACGTAGAATAAGAGCGGCGCCACCGCGTTCCGCCGGCTGCTCCGCTCCGGTTTCTGGACCGGTCGTTGCTGTCCGGCATCAACGGACGCACTCTCCCCGGCACTGCGTGTGGTTGCCTCGTGAATGAGTGTTCCCAATTCTTCTCGAGGAGGACCATGGCCACGTTCGATCGCCCGGAAACCGAGCGTCGCTCCTCGAACGAACCGGCAGACAACCTGCCCGTGCTGACGCTGAGCCAGGAACCCGAGCTCGTGCTGCTCTCACCCGACCCGCGCACCCGCCGTTTCGACCGTGATGACGTGGTCGTGCGCAAGGGCGAGATCAACCTGATCAACGGCCACTTCACCCCACACGAGTCGATGGTCAAGGACCTCCTCGCGGTCCGCGACGCGCTCGAACGGGCCGGCATCGACTTCCTGCTCGTGCGCGGCGACGGGGACCGCCCGGTGATCGCGGTCGACCGCAAACGCCGCAAGAACCTCACCCGCATCCTTGCGGAGGCTTTCGCGAACGAGCCCTTCTACGCCAAGCCCCTCGACGGGAATCTGACCCCGGCCCTGCTCCTGGCGGACGGCGCCCTGACGACGCTGCGCAAGTCATCCGTCTTCCGGGTCTACCGCCCGCGCATCGAGCCGATCGGCCGCCTGCGCTACGGCGCCGAGACAGCCTTCCAGTTCGAGCTCTGGCACTTCGGCGATGATGAGATCGTCGCGCCCGTCGAGAACTCGCTGATGCGGGCACGTCTGCCGCGTGCGGAGGCCCGCGAGACCACAATCGATCTCTTCGGGCGCAGCTGGCGCACCCTGCAACACATGTTCGACGACCTGGCCAGCGACGTCAGTTTCGACATCGACATGGTCTTCTCCTGGGTCGACGGCTCGTCCAGTGATTTTCAGCGTGAACGGGCCAAGCGCATGCAGGCCTATGTTGTCGGCGACGGCGACGATTCGGATGCCCGTTTCCGCCAGATCGATGAGCTCAAGTACGCCCTCCGCAGCGTCTACATGTTCGCGCCCTGGGTGCGCCGCATCTTCATCGCCACGGATTCGCCGGCTCCGGTGTGGCTGGCGGAGCACCCGCGCGTCACCATCATGCGCAGCGAGGATTTCTTCCCTGACCTGAGTGTTCTGCCCACGCACAACTCGCACGCCGTTGAGAGCCAGCTGCACCGCATCCCCGGACTGGCCGAGCATTTCCTCTATTCCAACGACGACATGTTCTTCGGCCGCCCTATCGGACCGGAACTGTTCTTCTCTCCGGGCGGCGTGACCAAGTTCATCGAGGCATCCACCCGGATCGGCCTCGGCGAGAACAACACCAGCCGCAGCGGCTTCGAGAACGGCGCCCGGGTCAACCGCGCCCTGCTGCGCGATCGGTTCGGCAAGGTCACCACGCGGCACCTCGAGCACACTGCGGCGCCGCTCCGCAGGAGTGTGATGCAGGAACTCGAAGCGGAGTTCCCCGGCGATTTCGCCCGCACCGCGGCCAGCCAGTTCCGCTCAGCGACTGATATCTCGGTCACGAACTCGCTGTACCACTACTACGCGCTGATGACCGGGCGGGCGGTCGAGCAGACCCAGGCGCGCTCGCTGTACATCGAAACCACGCTGAAGCTGGCACTGCGTCAGATGAACGCCCTGCGCAAGCGCCGCGACCAGGACATGTTCTGCCTGAACGACGGCAGCAACCCGGAGATCTCCGACGAGGTTCGCCGCGCGGCCGTGACCGACTTCCTCGAACGTTACTTCCCGATAGTCGCCCCGTGGGAACGCGAGAACCAGCTCGTTCCCGGCCAGGCCGGGCACACGCCGCCGTCTAGTGCAGAACCGGGATCGGTGTGGTCATCGGGGGTTCGCGGAACGTTGGCAGAGTACCCGCGGGCATGATCCGGATGTTGTCGCCGGCGAGCCGTCGCGCACTTTCCGTCGCGTCGACGTAGTCCAGCGCCGGGTAGTCACCCAGCGGAACGACCGAGTGCAGCACCGTGTCAGCGAACACATGCACGAGGTTGAAGGTGCGTGCCCCGTCGCGGCCGCGCGTGCCGCCGACCGGAACATTCAGGTCCTGGGTGTAGCAGGTGGCCGACGCCACCGACACCGGAATGCCCGCGAACGTCGCGGTCGAGGAGTAGTGCAGGTGCCCGGCGAGGATGCTGCGCACATCCGAGCCGCGCAACACCTGTGCAAGACGGGCCTGGCCGCGCAACTCGACCGACACGGCCAGGTCGAGCACGCTCGGCACGGGCGGGTGGTGCATGGCCAGAATGGTGCCGTCCGGCGCCGGAACGCTCAGCTGGCCGGCCAGCCAGCGCAGTTGGTCGTCGGTCACGGCGCCGTGGTGGTGGCCGGGAACGGAGGTGTCGAGCGTGATCAGGCGCAGGCCGCCGATGTAGTCGACGTGGTCGATCGGCTCGGTGGTCGCCGGCTCGTTCAGCAGCGTGCTGCGGAACGCCGCCCGATCGTCGTGGTTGCCCATCACCCAGAAGACGCGGGCACCGAGCCGCGCCGCGGCCGGCTCGACGATCCGTTGAGCGGCCCGGTAGGCATCCGGTTCGCCCTTGTCGGCCAGGTCGCCCGTGATGATGATGGCGTCGGGTCGGCCGGAGGAGGCTTCGACCTCCGCGAACAGCTGCGCGAGATGGGCGGTGCTGTCGACCTGGTCGTACAGGCGCCCGCCGTTCGCAAGCAGGTGGGTGTCGCTGAGGTGGAGTAGAAAATGATCCGGCTTGGGGTATTCGGCCGTTCGAATGTTCACGGAGCATCCATTCGTTGGGGCTAAGAGCTCTTCGAAGAGTTGGCTGACTCTACCCTGATTATTTGAGCAGCATGAGCTGAACCTTAGGTGAATGCCAGGCGAACACAGTGAAGAGCCCGGGTGTTTCGCCTTCGGGCCCGTCGTCACCGCGAGATCAGGACGTGGTCTCCTTCGTACCCTCTCGAGCCTGCAACGGCTGCTCGGCCGAGGTGGCTCACCGAGGGATGGGTCAGGCCCGAGGTCCGAACGGAGTCAACCGCGCCGCCGCGTGCGAAGCTAGAGCGTGCGCACCTCTTCGTCGATCAGCCCCGTTCGCTACCTGGTGGGGGCGTTCGTCGCAATCATCCTGTTCGCCGGGCTCTACCTCTACTTCGTGCGCACCCTCTCCGGCCAGACCATGGACCAGCTCGCCTTCGACGGCGCGGAGTTCGGACGCCGCAGCGTCACCCCGCTCGCGCAGGAGTTGCTGGATGCCGTTCCGCTGGTCTCCGTCATCGCCGGACTGCTGCTCACCGGGGTCGTGACCGTCGTTCGGCGCAACGGCAGGACCCTGATCGTGGCCTGTGGGGTAGCGCTGGCCGCCGTGTTGAGCACTCAGCTGCTGAAGATCATGCTCCTGACCCGGCCGGACCTCGGGGTGGAGGGCTACGACGGCAACTCGTTCCCCTCGGGACATACAACGGTGGCGGCGGCATCCGCTCTCGCCGTCTTCCTGGTCGCGAGTCCACGTGCCCGCGGCCTCGCCGCCCTCGGCGGTTCCGGCTTCGCCATCCTGGCCGGGGTCGCCACGCTGGCGAACGGCTGGCATCGGCCCAGCGATGTCATCGCGGCTCTGCTCGTCGTGGCGGTCTGGGGTTGCGTGGCCGGTCTGGTGCTGACCCGCGGCCCGTGGTCGATGGGCGGTGCACCGCGCGGCGGGACGAACGCCCGCCCGCCCAGAGTCGACCGCCTGCAGCTGCGCATCCTGATCCCGTTCGCCGCGGTCGCGGTCGCCGCGTTCCTGGTCACGTACTTCCGCGCGTTCGGCGATACCCCGGGAACCCTCATCGCGTACATCGGCGGCGTCACCGCGATCGTTGCCGCGGGGCTCGGGATCGGGCTCACGGGCATCCGTCTGTTCGCCCCGCTGCCCTGATCTGACGGCATTTACGGGGGTGTGCCGGGCCGTGCCCACGTGTAACACTGGGGCTATGCCCGTCACTCTTAGAGCGCTCCAGACCGTGGTCCCCCCGACAGTACTGATCCAGGATCAGGTGCGCGACATCTTCGCCGCCCAGCCGGGACTCAGCCGCCTGGCCCAGCGCCTGGTGACCGCGTCGTTCAACCTGTCCGGGATCGACACCCGGCACACCGTCATTGACGAGCTCACCCTCGACGGGGCGTCGTCCGATCCCCAGTTCTTCGACGCCGCCACGCAGGAGCTGCTCAAGCCGAGCACCCGGGTGCGCAACGAGCTCTACATCGTGGAGGCGACGAAGCTGTTCGTCGAGGCCGGGCGGCGGGCCCTCGAGGCGTGCCCCGGCATCGAGGCCTCGGACATCACGCATGTGGTTACCGTGTCGTGCACCGGGTTCTACGCTCCGGGACCCGACTACATGCTCGTGCGCGAGCTGGGCCTGAACCCCGCGACCCAGCGCTACCACCTCGGCTTCATGGGCTGCTACGCGTCGATGCCCGCCCTGCGCACGGCGAAGCAGTTCGTCGACGCCGACCCGAACGCCGTCGTGCTCGTCGTCAGCGCCGAGCTGTGTTCGCTGCACCTGCGCGCCTCGGACGACCCGGACACGATCGTCGCCTCCTCGCTGTTCTCGGATGGAGCTGCGGCTGGGATCGTCAGCTCCCGCGCCCCCGCGGCGGGCGAGAAGGCCCTCAACCTCGACCTGTTCGAGACCGTGATCACGCCTATCGGCGAGGGGGACATGGCCTGGAAGATCGGCGACGAAGGGTTCGAGATGATCCTCAGCACCTACGTGCCGCACATCATCGACCAGCACATCGAGGGGGCGCTGGCACCCCTCTTCGCGCGGGACGTCGCGCTCAGCGCAGTGTTGGCGCCGGCGCTTGTGCCTTCCAGGGTGCCGTCGCTCCTGCCTGCCGGGGTGCCGGAGGGTGTCTCGGCCGGGTCGGTCGCAACCCTGGTCGCACCGGTTGACGTCGCGCCGGTCACCACACCGGCCACCGCGATCGCGCACTGGGCGATCCACCCGGGCGGGCGCAGCATCCTGGACAAGACCGAGGCGAAGCTCGGGCTGAGCGAGGCGCAGCTCGTGCCCTCGCGGGAGACTCTCCGCACCTACGGCAACATGAGCAGCGCGACGATCCTGTTCGTGCTCAAGGCCATCCTCGACTCCCCGGCCACGGATGACGGCGAGCGGGTCTGCGCGATGGCGTTCGGCCCGGGGCTCACGGTCGAATCCGGGCTGATGACCGTCACCGCCGGGTAGCGGAAGTGGGCATCCCGTCGATGCATTTCCCTTCGGCGCGCCGATCGTCGCGGAGTCGTCCCTTCCTGGGCGTCTCGTCGCTGCGCGTTCCGTCGCTGCGCCGGCGCGCGAGTGACGCCGTCGAGCTCATGGACGACCCCGACTGCGACCCCGACAAACTCGCCAGCACCTACGCGAACTTCCGGTTTGTGAACGCCGTGGTGTCGGGGTGGCGCGGGATGTACCGCCGCGATATCCGGCCATTGCTGTCGAGCACTCGGGAGAGCACCCTGCTCGATGTCGGCTGCGGCGGCGGCGACGTGGCGCGGGCGCTGGCCCGCTGGGCCGCCCGGGACGGCCTGCGCCTGCGCATCACGGCCGTTGACCCGGATGCCCGCGCCCACGCCTACGCGACGAGCCTGCCCCCACTGCCCGGACTGACGTTTCGGCGGGCGCTCAGTTCCGATCTCGTCGCAGAAAGGCGCCGGTTCGACATCGTCGTCTCCAACCATGTGTTGCACCACCTCACCGGCGAACAGCTCGGCGGACTGCTCGCCGACTCGGAACGGCTCGCCGCGCACCGGGTGCTGCACGCCGACATCGAACGCAGCCGGTTCGCGTACCTCGGCTTCGGGCTCGGCACCTGGCCGCTCTTTCGCCGGTCGTTCATCCGCGACGACGGGCTCACCTCCATTCGCCGCAGTTTTACGGCGGCCGAGCTGCGCGAGGTGGTGCCGCCCGGGTGGCAGGTGACGCGGGAACATCCGTCGCGCCTTGTGCTGCGCCGGGTGGTGCCGGCCGGACCGGCGTCTGCCGGGCTCGCGTCGGCTGTGTCGGCGTCTGTGTCGGCTGGGTCGGCGTTGGCTGGGTCGGTTCTTGCTGACACGGTGCCTGCTGGGTCGGTTCTTGCTGAGTCGGTGCCTGCTGGGTCGGTTCTTGCTGAGTCGGTGCCTGCGAGCGTGTCCTTTCCGGTCAGGAGTGACCGGCGCAACGGGCACTCTCGACCGGAAAGGGAACCTGAACGCGTGCACGTGCACGAGCGGGGGCAGGCGAACGCCAGCGGGGCACGGGTTCGGGACGTGATCGTGGTCGGCGGGGGACCGGTGGGCATCCTGCTCGCCGGACTGCTGGCGGTGCGCGGTGTCGACGTGGAGGTGATCGAGCAGCGAGGCAAGCCGTCGCTGCGATCCCGGGCCATCGGCATCCACCCGCCGTCGTTGCGGGCACTGGAGCAGCTGGGTGTGGCGGAGGAGGTGCTCGCCCGGGCGGTGCGCATCCGCGGCGGTGTGGTGCGCTCGGACGGGCGCACGCTGGGCCGGCTGGCGTTCACCGAAACCGTCGACCGGATGCAGAGCGTGATCTCTCTGCCGCAGTTCGAGACCGAGGCCGTGCTGCGCGCGCGCTTCGCCGAACTCGCGCCCGGCCGGCTGCGCGGCGGCGTAACGGTGACCGGGGTGTCCGAGCGCGGTGATCGGGTCGCGGTCGAGACGGCTAAGACAGTCGAGACGGCGAAGCCAGGCGGGACGCACGGGACGGTCGAGGGGATCGGGACGAGCGGGACGGGCGAGGGGGGCGTGCCTGCCGGCGAGACTCTCGAGGCTCGCTACGTGGTCGCCGCCGACGGCGCCCGCAGTCTCGTGCGCGACCTACTCGGCATCCGCTGCACCGCGCGCACCGGCGGCGAGACGTATCTGATGAGCGACTACCCCGACACGGGGGAGCATCCCGGGGAGGCCGTGCTCTTCTTCGAGCGGGGTGGTGTGGTCGAGTCGTTCCCGTTGCCGGGAGGCCGACGCCGCTGGGTGGCCATGACCCCGACCCTGCAGACCGATGCGACGTCCGACGACCTGGCTGCGCTCATCCGTGCCCGCACCGGCACGCAGCTGCCTCCGACGACCGCGGCGGCCAGCGCCTTCTCGGTGCAGCAGCGCCTCGCCACGAGACTTGTAGCGGGACGGGTCGTGCTCATCGGCGACGCGGCGCACCAGATCAGCCCGATCGGCGGGCAGGGCATGAACCTCGGGTGGCTCGACGCGCTGCAACTGGCCCCGGCGCTGGAGCGGGCGCTGCGGGATCCGGAGGCCGCTTCAGGCGTGCTCGGGGATTACGACCGCCGCCGCCGGCGCAGCGCTCGGATGGCCGCCCGGCAGGCCGACTTCAACATGGCGATGGGCGGACCCGTGCAGGGGCTTCGCCTGCGCGCGCGGAACGGCCTCGTGCGCGCCCTCGCGGCGCCGCCCGCCAGCGCCGTGCTCGCCCGCGCCTTCACCATGCGCTGGCTGTAGCTCGCCGCCGCCGCCGGCGCGCCCGCTCGACTCGATCGGCCCGGTGCGCTGGGGCTAACTCAGGAGAAACGTGCGGATGGTGTGGCCGACTCGCAGAACTCCGCGCAAACATGCGAAAATCTGCGGGGGCGCGGCCGCCGCTCGCCGGAATCTCCTGAGTTGGCCACGACGTGTGCGCGGCTGCTGCTGCTGCCCGATTCGGGGTGCAGGTCGGTCCGTGCGCACAACTCCTCCAATTCGGCGGAGCTGCGGCACGGATGCCCGGGACGCCTGGGCGGTTCCGGGCACGCACCGGAATTGGCGGGAGTTATGCACCGGGGCGACGGATGACCCGGGCCGGCCGGGTGATGCGGGCTGGGCGGGGCTGGCCCGGTCGGGCAGGTCGTTGGGGCTAACTCAGGAGAAACGAGCGCACGGTGCGGCTGGCCCGCAGAATCATGCGGAACTTCGCGGGGCTGGGACCGCTGCTCGTGGAATCTCCTGAGTTAGCCACGGAATGGAAGGCTCAGCTGGGTGTGCATGGCGAGCCGGGCCGGCCGACGGGCCGGGCCGCGGCTAGCCGACGCGGGCCGGCGCCGGCGGGGTCCGGAGGCCGCGCACTGCAACGTCGCCGACGACCGCGGGGATGATCGGGGTGGAGGTGACCTGACCGGTGACCGGATCGGGTTCCAGGCCGAGCACGGTGCCGAGCACGGAAACCGCCGCCGCCGCCGACCAGGCCTGCGGGCGGCAGGCGGCCGGGTAGGGCACCGCGGCGGCAACCAGGGAGGACGCGTCGCCCGAGTGCAGTTCCGGCATGCGGTAGTCGAATGATTCGGCCGCCGCGAGCAGCCCCTCGATCAGGATGCCGGCCTCGGCACCGAAACCGGCGCGCCCCAGGCCGGCGATCGCGATCGCGGTGTCGTGGGTCCACACCGAGCCGCCGTGGTAGCTCAGCGGCCAGTAGCCGACGGAGTCCGTCGACATCGTGCGGAGACCGTAGCCGGAGTTCAACTCCGGGGACACGAGCCGGGCGGCCACGAGGGCGGACTCCTCCGCGGAGAGCAGCCCGGTTCCGAGCAGGTGGCCGATGTTGCTGGTCACGGTGTCGACCGGGCGTTTGAAAGCGTCGAGGGCGACGGCCGGGTAGCGGCCGGCGGGCGCGTCGATCCAGAACGAGTCCCGGAACCGGGTCTGGAGCGCGGCCGCCCGGGTGCGCCAGGCGTCGCCGCCGGCCCTGCCGAAGGCGTCGAGCAGTTCGGCGCCGCCGATATAGGCCTCGTAGGCGTAGGCCTGCACCTCGCAGAGGGCAATCGGTCCATCGGCGAGGCTGCCGTCGCGCCACTGGATCGAGTCGCCGGAGTCCTTCCAGCCCTGGTTCGCGAGGCCGTGGCCGGTGATGTCGACGTATTCGAGGAACCCGTCGCCGTCGCTGTCGCCGAAGTCGCGCATCCAGCCGAGGGCCGCTTCGAGGGCAGGCAGCAGAGCCTCGACCTCTTCGGTGGCCAAACCCCAGCGGTAGGCGTCGCGCAGCAGGCAGATCCAGAGCGGGGTGGCGTCGACGGTGCCGTAGTACAGCGGCGGCAGCGACAGGCTCTCGCCGGGCATCGAGTACACATCGGGGCGCAGTTCGTGCATGATCTTGCCGGGCTGCTCCGCGGTCTCGGTGTCGCTCTTGGTGCCCTGCAGCTGCGCGAGCAGGCGCAGCGTGGAGCCCGCGATCTCGGTGCCGAGCGGCAGCAGGAAGCGCGCCGCCCACAGGGAATCCCGGCCGAACAGGGTGAAGAACCAGGGGGCGCCGGCGGCCAGGAACGGCTCGGCCGAACTCGTCGTGGTGGCCATCCGCAGACCGGTCAGGTCGTCGAGCGCACGCGCCACCCAGCGTCCGAGGCGCGCATCGCCGGAGCGCACCGACACCCCGGACCACTCCGGCAGCCCCGATGCGGCCTGCACCACGGTGGCCGCGTGCGCGATCTCGACGGTCCACTCCACGGTGACGCTGCTTTTCGCGGGCACGGTGACCGACCAGGTGCCGGTGACCTCGGTGTCAGCCTCGGCGGTCGAGCCGACCAGCACCCCGTCGTCGCTCACCCCGACCAGCGCCGCCACGGTGTCGGTCGACAGACGGATGCCCCCGCTCGCCTCCGTCACAACGACATCCGGTGCCGCGGGCAGGTCCACGCCCCCGAAAGCGTCGCGCTCGGCGGCCCCCGCGAGGCCGGCCTTCACGGTCTGCATATCGGCGAAATCGGGCGTCAGGCGCACGGACACGGTCGTGTCGACAGCCTGCTCGAGTCCCGAGATGATCTCGATCCGTTCGGTCAGGCGCCCCGCGGTGACCGTGCGGGTGACTTCGAGCCGCAGCCGGGGGTCGGCGGTGCGGTCGTCGAGGTGGCGGAGCAGCGACGTGAAGGTGACCTCTCCCGCGCCGCGCTGGGCGTGTCCGATCGCTTCGCCGGTCCGGCCGCCGATCAGCAGGGACCAGCCGGAGAGGATCCGGGTGTCCGCGTGATACAAGCCGTGGATGGGTTTGTCGGTCTGGCCGTCGGACCGCGACCACGCCTGGGTCGGGGCCGCCAGAACGATGGCGGAGTCATGGAGCAGAGGCTGGACGGGGTGAGAGAACATGAGCGAGGTACGACTCCAGAGGGGGTTGTGGTGCGGATCTGCAGAAGGAACAGAAGGAACAGAAGGAATGGAAGTAGAGAAGGAACAGAAGGAACGGAAGTAGAGAAGGAACGGAAGGAAGAGGGTGGAGAGAAGGACTACTCCTTCACCGCCCCATCGGTGGTGTTCATGATGCGTTTCTGGAAGATGAAGAACATCACCGCGACCGGGATGGTCATGATCGCCGCCGCGGCCAGCTTGAGTGGGTATTGCGTGCCCTGGCTGAGCTGCCCGGAGGCCAGTGACGCCACGCCCTTGGTCAGCGTCGTCAGCTCGGGGGACTGCGTGGCCACGATGAAGTGGGACAGCTCGTTCCAGGACCCTTGGAACGACAGGATGATGATGGTCACCAGGGCCGGCCGGGCCATCGGAAGAACGATCGACCAGAACACCCGGAAGGTGCCGGCCCCGTCGATGCGGGCCTGCTCCTCCACACTCGCCGGAATCGACTCGAAGAAGTTTTTCATGATGAAGACGCCCGCGGCATCCGTGAGCAGCGGCACGATCATTGCAACGTAGGTGTCGTAGATGCCGAGCTGGTTGATCACCAGGAACTTCGGGATCAGGAGCACGACCCCGGGCACGCTCATCACGGCGATGAGCAGCGCGAAGATCACGGTGCGGCCCCGAAAGTGCAACCGCGCGAGGGCGTAACCGGCCAGGGAATTGAAGAAGACGCGGCCGAGGGTGACGAAGACGGTGACGATGGCGGAGTTCTGGAACCAGACCGGGAAGTCCGAGTTGAGGAACAACCTCTCGTACGCGGCCGTGGACCAGGTCTGCGGCAGCAGCGACATGGGATTGCTGGCGCCATCGCCATCCGTTTTGAAGGAGGTGGCGACCTGAATCAGAAACGGGGCGATGTAGATCATCGCGAGCACGATCAGGATCGCGTAAAGCAGCGATCGGCCGGCGATCGCGCGGGTCGGCAACTGTTCCCGGCCCAGGGCGCGCAGGCGTCGGGAGGGAGAGACGGTGCGCTCGCGGGTTCTCACCGTGGTGCTCATTTCGAACCTCCGGATGTCGGAATCGGCAGATACGGACGCATCCGCCGGTTGGAGACCTTGCGTTCGGCCAGCAGAGCGCGCTGGAACAGGGTGAAGGCCACGATGATCACGAACAGGATGAACGCGATCGCGGCGCCCTGGCCCCAGGCCTGGTTGGTGAAGGCGGCCTGATAGGAGAGATAGGCCGGAGTGAGCGTGGTCTTGCCTGGTCCACCCTGCGTGCCGGTATAGATCTGGTCGAAGACCTGCCAGGCACCGATCAGGCCGAGGGTGAGCACGGTGAAGAGGGTCGGTCGCAGCTGGGGCAGGGTGACCCGCCAGAACCGCTGCCAGCCGTTGGCGCCGTCCATCATGGCGGCCTCGACGACGTCGCCGCTGAGGTTCTGCAACGCGGCGATGAACAGCAGCATGAACGTACCGCTGGTGGTGAACACGGCCATCAGGATGAAGGCGCTCATGGCCACGGATGGCCCGGCGAGCCACTCCCAGAAAGAGATTCCGAGGAACGTGTTGCCGGTGAGCGCGACCGGGCCGGTCTCGACGCCGAACGCTCCGAGGATGTTGTGCAGCACGCCGCTGGGGTCGTTGAACCAGTTCGGTCCGTTGACGCCGATGAACGCCAGCAGTTTGTTGACGGCGCCGCTGGCGCTGAACAGGAACAGCCAGAGCACCGTGATGGCCACCGAGCTGGTCACCGACGGGAAGTAGAACGCGGTGCGGAAGAAGCCGCGGCCGCGCAGGATCTGCCGGTTGACCAGCACGGCCAGCAGCAGCGACAGCATGGTCTGGGTCGGCACGACCAGGAGGACGTACCAGGCGTTGTTACGCAGCGCCGTGCCGAAGTCCTGTTCGGCCAGGCCGCCGCCGCCGACCAGGGCGGAGTAGTTGTCGAGGCCCACGAACGACACTGTGCCGCTGAAGGGGCTGCCGCGGCCGTTCCAGTCGGAGAAGCTGACCCAGAGGGCCATCAGCACCGGGATGACCAGGAACAAGCCGAGCAGGATGATCATCGGGGCGGTGAAGAGCCACCCCGAGGCGGTCTCGCCGCCCCGGATATTCGAGCGGCGAGCCGTGCGTGCAGGCGTCGACATGGTGGACTACTTCAGCAGTGCTTCGAGGTTCTTCTGCACGGAATCGAGAATCGCTTGCGCGTCCCCGGTCTTCAGCGACTCGAGCTGGGCGTTCAGGTCGCTCGTGACATCCGCGGCGCCCTGCACGTTGGGCACGCCCTTGGCGTAGTCGGCGCCGTCGAGGAAGGCCACCAGGGTGGGGTTGGCGCTCTTCCAGTCTTCGGCGGCCGACTTGATCGAGGGCATCGGGCCGAATTCTTCCGAGAAGGTGAGCTGGGCATCCTTGCTGGTGAGCTGTTCGACGAGCTCGAGCGCGCCGGCCTGGTTGGGGCTGTCGGCGGCGATGCCCCAGCAGTTGGTGAACTGCAGGGTGCCCTGGCCCTCCGGGCCTGCAGGCAGCTCGGCGACCGTGTAGTTGACGTCGGGGAAGTCGCTCTTCATCGCGCCCGTGATCCAGTTGCCCTCGATGGTCATGGCCGAGAGCTGCTTGCCGAACGCCTCGCCACCCCAGCCGGCACCGATTTCGCTGGCGTAGCTCATCACCCCGTCGTTCAGGAGGGTCTGCGCGTATTCGAGGCCCGCGACGTTCTCCGCGCTGTTCGCGGTGACCTCGGTGTTGTCTTCGCTCATCAGGCTGCCGCCGGCCTGGGCCATGAACGCGCCCAGACGGGCGTATTCGCCGCCGAGGGCGAGTCCGACCTGGCTGTCGGTCGTGAGCGTCTTGCTGACGGCCGCGAGCTCGTCCCAAGTGGTGGGGATGTCGGCATCCGTCAGCCCGGCCTGAGCCCAGAGGTCGTCGTTGATGATCAGACCCAGGGTCGAGAAGTCCTTCGGCGCGCAGTAGAAGTCGCCCTCGTACGTGAAGGAACTGACCAGGCTCGGGTAGAAGTCGTCCTTGTTGGCCAGATCGTCGCCGTAGGCCAGGAGCGAGCCGTTCGAGGCATAGCCGGCGAGCGCATCCGTCGACAGGTAGAAGACGTCGGCGGGCTTCTGGGCCGCGAAGCCCTGGGCGAGCTGCTGGTTGAGGTCGCTGGCGACGCTGACCTTGGCGTCGGTGCCAGAGGTCTCGGACCAGGCGGCCACGGCGGCGTTGACGGAGGCGGTCTCGGCGTCGCCGCTGGAACCGATCAGAATGTTGAGCCCCTCGGTGGAATCGCTCGTGAGCTCTCCGCCCGAATCGGCGGTGTCGCCGCCGAAGCCGGATCCGGAACCGCACGCGCTGAGGGTGAGGGCGCCGGCCACGGCGAGCCCGGTTCCGATCAGCCAGCGGGAGTTGCGTCGTTGCATCTTGTTTCTCCTTGAGTCGCGCATCGATGCGCGTTTGCTTGTGTAAAGGTCACGATAGCTGAATTTATTTGAACGATCAAACTTTTTTTTGATCGATCTAATCACCGTGTTTCCGCGATCCGTCGAGACGCGGTATTCTGTGCAGAACAATATTTGATCGTTCAATTCACGGGGGCAGGCGCGTCCGGCAAGGGCGTGGGGCAGGAGCGGCGATGGGTGGGTTCCCCACGGTGACGGATGTCGCGCTCGCGGCCGGCGTCTCCCGGCAGACCGTCTCGAATGTGATGAATTCGCCCGGCATCGTGCGCACCGACACCCGCCAGCGGGTCGAGGCTGCCATCGCCGAACTCGGGTACCGGCCGCACGCCTCCGCCCGCCGGCTGCGCACGCGGCGCAGCTCGACCATCGGCATCCGGCTGGACCCGATGATCGACGGCATCTCCGGTTCGGTGCTCGACCGGTTTCTGCACGCCGTGACCGAGCAGGCCGACGCCCAGGGGCTGCGGGTGCTGCTGTTCACGGCCACGAGCCCCGAAGACGAGATCATCCAGTTCCGGCGCCTGAACGACGGAGCGGATGTCGATGGTTTCGTGCTCACGTCGACGTTCGCCGGCGACCCACGCACCCGATGGCTGATCGAGAACGGCATCTCCTTCGTCACCTTCGGGCGGCCGTGGGGAGTCGACGATATGAACGACCCGCAGCACCTGTGGGTGGATGTGGATGGCTGGTCCGGCCTGCACGCCACCACGCGGACACAGCAGGAGACCGGAGCCCGGCGCATCGCCTACATCGGCTGGCCCAGCCCGTCGGGCACCGGCGACGACCGCCGACGAGGCTGGTACGACGCGATGATCGAACGCGGCGACGTTTCGGAGCGGGACTTGGCCGTGCTGGAGATCGTCACCACTGACGGCGTCAGCCAGGGCACCGCGGCCATGCAGCAGTTGCGGCAGAACGCCGGCCAGATCGATGCCGTGCTCTGCGCGAGCGACTCGCTCGCCCTCGGGGCGATGATCGCGAACCCCGAGCGTGTGCCGGTCACCGGCTACGACAACACCCCCATCGCCGCCGCGATCGGGCTTTCCAGCGTCGACCAAGCAGTGGACGAGGTGGCCGCCGGAGTGCTCGAACTGCTCACCGGCGAGTTCGGCGGCAAGGTGCACGGAGCCCCCGAGTCGGCCGAACCCCGGCACCGGATGGTCACGCCCCGGCTGGTCGTGCGCGAGTTCGCCGCCATCCCAATGGACGTGCCGCGGTAGCCGCTAGCATGGCGCCATGACTCTCCCCGAGGTTGTCGGACTCCCTGTTTCTATCGGTGTCCCCGTCCCTCTCGCTTTCGCCCTGCCCGACGCGTGGAACCTCGCCGGTCGTACGGCCCTGGTCACCGGGGCCGGCAGCGCCTCCGGGATCGGATTCGCCGCGGCACGGATGCTGGGTGAGCTCGGTGCACACGTCGTGCTCACCGCCACGACCGAACGCGTGCACGAGCGAGCGGCCGAGCTGACGGAACGGGGCATCGCGGCATCCGGCATCGTCTGCACTCTCCACGCCGAGGTCGGCGCGCTGGTGCTCGCCGACTCCCTCGCGACCGCCGGGCTGGCGCCCACGATTCTGGTGAACAACGCGGGCATGGTCGCGGTCGGCGACGCCGAGATGCTGCACGGCGACGTGAGCACCACGTTGCCGGACGAGTGGGACCGCGGCCTCGCGATCAACCTATCGACCGCCTTCCACGCCACGCGCACCGTGATCGGCTTCATGCACGCGGCGGCCTGGGGGCGCATCGTCACAGTGTCCAGCGTGTCAGGGCCGGTGATGGCGTCGCGCGGGGACCTGACGTATGCGGCCGCGAAGGCTGGTCTGGCCGGGCTCACCCGGGCGCTCGCCGTGGATGAGGCCTGGCTCGGCATCACCGCCAACGCGGTCGCACCGGGCTGGATCGAGACCGGGTCGCAGCTGGAGAGCGAGGCAGTCGAGGGCGCGCTCGTGCCCGTCGGGCGCAGCGGCACGGCTGCCGAGGTGGCCTCCGTGATCGCCTGGCTGGCCTCGCCCGGCGCGTCATACGTCACCGGCCAGACGATCGTCGTCGACGGCGGTAACAGCGTGGCGGAGGAGCGCCGGTAGCGGCGGCCGGTCCGGTAGACGGTGCGGCAGCCGGTCCGGCAGCCGGTGCAGTTGAATAGACGGGTGACTTCTGCACTGATCGACCGGCTTCGCGCCGACCTCGCCGCCGCCAACTTCTCGGTCTCGGCCCTCACCGGCCTGTGGGGGATCGAAGCGGATGCCGCGTTGCGCCGCAACCAGCGGGTCCCGGCGCTGCGGGGGCTGGACGGTCTCCGGGAGAGGCTCGGGCACGCCGAACCCTGTGCCACACTGGCTCGCCTGTTCGTGCTCGGCCTGCCCGTCGACCGTGCGGATCTCGATGCCGCCCTCCCCGCGCTGGGTGCCGCCGGGGCCGAGAAGCTCGGCCTCGCGGTATCCGTCGACGCCGGTGTCGACGCCGATGTCCATCCGAGTGTCGGCCCTGTTGCATCCGGTGCATCCGTTGCGGCCGGCACCCTCCGCCCGCTCCTCGAACTGCGGCCCTACAGCTTTGTCGACGCGCATGGCGCCGGAAGCTGGTGGATCGTGTCCGACCCGGGAGAGCTCGCACTCGGCCACCCGCTCGGCGAAAGCCATGTGCTCGGGGTGGGTGGGGCATCCCTCACGTTGACCGGGCTACTGATCCCGACCCCGGTGGCCAGCGCCCTCGACCTGGGCACCGGATGCGGAATCCAGGCCATGCACGCGTCCCGGCACGCCGACCGGGTGGTAGCCACCGACATCTCGGTGCGAGCCCTGGAGCTTGCCGCGCTCAACGCGGAGCTGAACGAGATCGGGAATATCGAGTTTCGCCTCGGGAGCCTGTTCGAACCGGTCGCGGGGGAGCGCTTCGACCACATCATCTCCAACCCTCCGTTCGTGATCACCCCGCGTGTGCCGGGTGTGCCGGCCTACGAATACCGCGACGGCGGCCTGGTCGGCGACGCGCTCGTCGAGGCGGTCGTGCGCGGCGCTGCCGAACATCTCACCCCCGGCGGCGTCGCCCAGCTGCTCGGGAACTGGGAGTACCACGCCGGCCAGGATGCCTTCGAGCGTCTGGCCGCCTGGCTCGCCGCCCCCGTCACTCCTGTCACTCCTGTCACTCCTGTCACTCCTGTCACTCCCGTCACTCCCGTCGCCCCCGTCGCATCCCCTGCATCGCCAGCTTCCGCCGCGCTGCGCCCTGACGAATTCGACGGAGATTTTGCCCCAAACAGCCCGAATTCGGCGCGTTTGGCCCCTCTGGGAGCAGAATCTCCGTCGAATTCGCACACGCCCGGGGCGGAGGGTGCCGCCGGGGCCGAGGGTGCCGCCGGGGCGGAGGGTGCCGCGGGGGCCGGTGCCGAGGGTGCGCACGGGGGCCAGCAGGAGACCGCGCAGGCCACGGATGCCGCAGCACTCGACGCCTGGATCATCGAACGCGAGGTGCAGGCCCCCACGCTCTACGCCGAGACGTGGATCCGCGACGGCGGCACCCGCTCCGACACCGCCGACTTCGACCGCCTCTACGGGGCCTGGCTCGACGACTTCGCGGCGCGCGGCGTGAGTCAGGTCGGCTTCGGCTACATGCTGCTGCGCCGCCCGGCCGCCGGCACCCCCACCTTCCGTCGGCTCGAACGCCTCCCCGGCACCCTCGGCCACAATCCGGGAGGCATGGGCAGCCATCTTGCCGCTTGCCTCGCCGCCCACGACTGGCACGCGGCAACGGATGACGCCCGCCTCGCCCGCGCGCGGCTCGCCGTCGCATCCGATGTCACCGAGGTACGGCACTACTGGGCCGGCCAGGAGGACCCCACCCTGATGACGCTGCACCAGGGCACCGGCTTCGGCCGGTTGATCGCGCTGGACACCGGCCTCGCCGCCCTGGTCGGCGCCTCTGACGGCGAGCTCGACGTCGGCTCGATCGTCGCTGCGCTGGCCCAACTGCTCGACGTCGATGAGCGCGAGCTCGCCGCGGACCTGCTCCCGCGCGTGCGGGAGCTGCTCGAGGACGGCTTCCTGCAGCATCCGCTCGCCTGACGTGCTGTGTGCTGCCATCGTCTGCTGCCAGCCACGTGCTGTGAGCTGACGCGCTGACGAGGACCCCGCCCGCCACCAACGCACGCTAGACCGCCACCGCGTCACCGGCGAACGCAAACTCGGAGATTTTCGCGAAACGCCGTATTTCAGGGCGCCGGATGCCGCGTGTCGCGACAATCTCCGAAGTAACGTGCGCACACCCCACACCCCACCCCCCCCGACCGGCCACTTCACCCGGCTCTGCGGTAGCTTGGTCGTACTGCCCGGCCCGCTCGGAGAGGAGGACGTCGGCGCCATACCTGGCGCCGACACAGCGATGAAACGACGAACCTTTCTGCTCGGCTCAGTCTCCGGCCTGAGCCTGGTCGCGCTCACCGCGTGCGTGACGCCGACTCCGCGGCCCTCGGCATCCGTCACGCCCAAGTCGACGTCGACACCCTCACTCGTCCCAAAGCCGGCGGCCATGCGCCGCACATCCTGGTCGGCCGACCCGTTCGCCCGCGGCTCCTTCAGTTACCCCGCGGTGGGCGCCACGCCCGAGCAGCGCGCCGCGCTCGGCCAGCCCGTCGACGACCGCCTGTTCTTCGCCGGTGAGGCCACCTCCACCGACGCGCCGGGCACGGTGCAGGGCGCCCGCGATTCAGGGAAGCGCGCCGCCCGCGACGTGCTCGCAGCGGCGAGCCCGGGGGAGCGCATCGCCGTGATCGGCGCCGGAATCGCCGGACTCACCGCGGCCCGAGACCTGCAGGACGCCGGCTTCGACGTGTTCCTGGTCGAGGCCCGCGACCGCATCGGCGGCCGCATCGACACCGTCACCGACAAGGACTGGCCATTCCCGATCGAGCTCGGCGCGGCTTTCGTCCGGCGCACCGGCCAGACCACCCTCGACGAGGACCTCACCGACCGCGGCGTCACCACGGCCCCCTTCACCGATCCGCCGGAGGCCCGCACCGCGGCCGGCACGGTCGTGGAGGTGCCCGACACCGGCGCGCAGGCGGTCGCCACGGCGCTGGCCTGGGCCGCCGAGCAGCCCACCGACGTGTCCATCGCGCAGTCCCTCGCCGATTCGGGGGCCTCCAAGCTCTCGACGACGGATGCCGACACCGGCGTTTCCGACGCCGACTGGCTCGACTACCAGATCACGGTGGTGCTCGACCCACTGGCAGGGGGCCCCGTTCCGGAGCAGTCCTCCTGGTACTCGGACGCCAACGCTCAGGCCGACCCTGACACCGACCCCGGCGAGGACCGTATCGTGCTGGGCGGCTTCGCCACCCTGCTTACCGACCTCAGCGACGGCATCGACGTGCTCGGGTCGAGCGTGGTCACCAAGATCGCCTACAGCGACGCCGGCACCAGCCTCCGGCTCGGCACCGGCGAGTCGCTCTCCGCCGACCGGGTCGTCGTCACCGTGCCGCTGGGGGTGCTGAAGACCACGGTGATGGAGTTCGACCCGCCGCTGCCCTTCACGCACCGCGGCGCCATCTCGGCCCTGGGCATGGGCACGCTCGACAAGATCTGGCTGCAATTCGACGAGCCGTTCTGGGACACGGATGCCCCGCTCTGGTCCACGGTCGGCGGCGACGACGACTTCCGCGTCTGGATCAACATGGTTCCGCTCACCGGCGAACCGGTGCTGGTGGGCCTGGTTGCGGCGGAGACCGCTCTGCGCCTCGCGGAGGTCGACGACGACGAGTTCCTCGCCGCCGCCCTGAGCAGCCTCGAGCCGTTCTACTCGGCCGTGCCGACCGACAACCCGACCCCGGAGTAGGTCCGCACCACGCCGCTCCCCGAATCCCGGGCCGGCGCCTCGCGATTGTCAACCCGTCTTAATTCTGAGATTCGTGGTGTACTCACCTGCCAACGTCCAGTTGATGAATTCTGGCTCCCATTCGGGGCACGTTCTCATGCAGTCGCAGCCCGTCGTGGTGCAGCGCCCAGAGGTCCAGTCGTTACCCTGACTGGCCTTGCCGACGGATTCCTGACGGTGGATGCCCCCGTTCCAGGCCGGGCTCGTCCCGCCGGCCATCCCAGTGCGGTCGTCACGACCGTGCGATTGCTGTGCTCCCCATGGATATCCTCCTCGACATCGACCGCGAATCCGTCGTCCTTCTGGACGTCGACCCTGACCTGCCCTGTGAAGGCACTCACCACATTCGTGGCCTGAGCGGGCACCAACCCACCGCCCCCGGCGCCTACCTGGCGGTCTCGCAGTGCTGCGGCCCCAAGGTCGTGCAGTGCACACACTCGGGTCCTCGCGATGCGGGCATCCGGGGTGCTCTACTGCGGCGCCTGCCGGGGCGAGCACCTGACCAGCGAATACACCTTCACGCCGCTGTAGGTTCGCGCCCCTGCGCCCGCGGGGGCAGCCGCGACGTGGCCGTGAGTACGGCGGCGATCGCGGTGAAGAGCAGCAGCGCGACAAGGCAGTAGATCACGGTCTCGAGCGGGCCGCGCACCTGCACCGGGTCGAGGAAGAAATACGGGTACCACCCCACGATCGACCCGCGGATGAGCGTGAACACTCCCCAGATCGAGGGCACCACGAGAACCCAGACCAGGATTTTCCAGGGCAGGCGGGCCTTGCCGGCATCCGTCAGCCAGTCAAGGAGTGCGATCGTGGGAATCCAGAAGTGCAGCAACTGGCTCGACCAGGGCACCTCGATCGTGTAGTCCAGCGAGGAGGACTGGATGACGATGGACAGGAATACGATCCCGGAGACGGTGATGTAGGTCGTCACAAGCAACCGGAACCAGCTCAGCCAGGGTGGGTCGCTCGTGTGCCGAAATGCGACGAATGCGGCGGCGGCAAAGGCGACGATCGCGGCCATGCCGCTCTGCACGGTGAAATAACTGAAGTAGTTGTAGATCTGAAACGTGGCGAAACCGAGCACGTAATCGAAGTAGCCGGCGAGGGCCACCACGCCCAGGCCGGCGAGGAGCAGGCGGCCGATGCCGAACCCGCGGCGCACGGTGTGCACGGGGGGCGTCCGAGAGGTTCGGGCGAGGGCCCGGCGTACGGGTGCCGCAGTGAGTGCGCGCACGCCCGATTTCGTCGCCGCCGAGTGAACGCGCTTCGGGGGGTCCGTCCGAGCGGGATCGGCAGCTCGCGCGCACATGCTCCCACGCTACGCCAGCCGGTCGGGTGCCCGCTGACCTCGGTATCAACCGGATGCCGCCGCTCAGCCGGCCGTTCCGCTCAGAAGCCGATCCGGAACCCGGTCTCGCCGAGCGGCGGAATCGTGGTGACCTCGACCGTCTCGACCCGGGCCGACGGCGGGCCGTGCTGCAGCCACGAGAGCATCACCCAGACGGTTGCCGCGTCGCCCTCCAGCTCGACCTCCACCGCGCCGTCCCCGCGGTTGCGCACATGCCCCGCGAGCCCGAGTCGGCGCGCCTCGGTCTGGGTGTGGTAGCGGAACCCGACTCCCTGCACCACCCCGCGCACGACAACCTGTTTGCGAACCATGCTTCCATTGTGCCCCGCCGCAGGCGAGCCCGCATCCATCGCCCACCCGGCCCGTTCACCAACCCGCGCTGTGGCTGACTCAGGAGATCCAGCGCGGGCATCCGTCGTGCACCGAAAATCCCACGGAAACACGCGGATGCCCCTAACCGGCCCGAGCATTCTCCTGAGTTAGCCACGCGGGGTGGGGGTTAGCCACGCGCGGTGGGCACGCGGGGTGGGGGTTAGCCACGCGCGGTGGGGGAGACGCGCAGTCGGAGTGCTCCGGCCAGCCCGAAGCCAGATGCTGCCGCCATGGCCCTGCGCCGCCAACCCCCGATTCAGGCGGAGTCACGCCAGACGATCGGAGTCTCGAGCAGGATGCCCTCGGCCGGCTGCTCCTCGCCGCGCAACTGGCCCAGCACGCACTCGGCCGCCCGCTCACCGAGGCCGAAGGCGGGCTGGTGCACGGTGGACAGGTGCGGCTGTGTGCGC
Organism: Cryobacterium sp. M23; assembly: GCF_002929655.1. Lineage (NCBI taxonomy): Bacteria > Bacillati > Actinomycetota > Actinomycetes > Micrococcales > Microbacteriaceae > Cryobacterium > Cryobacterium sp. M23. Next base: position 93,202 of record NZ_PJJV01000080.1, on the reverse strand, counting down.
AGCGCCCAGGAGCTGTCGTCGAAGCCGACGATGCCGACGTCTCCGGGAATGGTGCGCCCGGCATGGCGCAGAGCCTCTATGGCTCCGGCCGCGACCGCGTCGGAGGCGGCGAACACGCCGTCGATCAGCGGGTCACGCTCGAGCAGCGCACGCATGCCGAGGGCCCCGTCGGTGAAGGTGTACAGCGGAACGCGGGCCACGAGAGCCGGGTCGAAGCGGTCGCCGAGGGCATCCGTGAAGCCGGCCAGACGGTCGGCGCCGGAGTCGCGGTCGAGCGCGGCGGCAATCATGCCGATGCGCGTGCGGCCGGTCTGCATGAGGCGTTCGGTGATGGCGCGCGCCGACGCCCGGTTGTCGATGCCTACGAAGGGAAGCTGGCGCAGGTCGGGCGGATGTCCCACGAAGGCGGCCGGAAGGCGCAGCTTCTCGATCACCCGGGTGATCGGGTCTTCCTGGCGAGCGGAGACGATGACGACCCCGTCGACGAAACCGCCGCTGAGGTAGCGGGCGACGCGCTCGGTATCGCGCTGGGAGTCGATGACCAGGCTGACCATCTGGTAGTCGGCGCGGGAGAGCACGGTGTTGGCGCCGAGTAGGATTCCGCCGATGTTGGGGTCGTCCAGGAACAGGGAGTGCGGCTCGTGCACGATGAAACCGACGGCCTCCGAGCGCTGCATGACCAGGCTTCGGGCGGCGTTGTTCGGCACATAGCCGACCTTCTCGATGGCCGCCTCGATGGCGATGCGGGCCGACGCCGAGACGTAGGGCTCGTCGTTCACGACCCGGCTGACCGTGCCGCGGGAGACTCCGGCTTCCACGGCGACGTCGTGGATCGTCGCGCGTTTGCGTCGAGACGGGATTGTCACCATTTGATAACTGTAACGCTCCCGCACACACTCCGCGCTTGACACGACCGCCGGGAGATACATACTCTGTGTACGTTCACAGAAAACCCAACGGCGAGTTTTGCTCGCGACTCTGTGCACGTTCACAGAACAGTTAGCACAGAGTCGTCACCACGGTGTCGTCACCACGGTGTCGTCACCACGAAGTGCACGCCACAGTCAGGGAGCACATGAACTCGCGAGCAGCCACCTCGAACGGTGCGGCCCCGGCCCACCCGTTCGTGCACGAGGGCATCGCCTACGGCTGTGACTACAACCCGGAGCAGTGGGGTCCCGAGACCTGGGCCGAGGACGTGCGCCTCATGCGCGAGGCCGGCGTCGACCTGGTGGCCATCAACATTTTCGGCTGGTCCCACCTCGAGCCGCGTGCGGGCGAGTACGACTTCGATACCCTCGACACGATCATCGAGCTGCTCCACGCCAACGGGATCCGGGTCAACCTCGGCACCGGCACCTCGTCGCCGCCGCCGTGGCTGACCACACTTCACCCCGAGATCCTTCCGGTCGCCGACGACGGCACGACCCGTTTCCCCGGCGGTCGCCAGGCCTGGTGCCCGAGCTCGGCCGTGTTCCGTGAGCACGCGCTGGCCCTGGTCGAAAAGGTCGCCGAGCGGTACGGCCACCACCCGGCCATCGCCCTCTGGCACGTGTCCAACGAACTGGGCTGCCACAACGCGCTCTGTTACTGCGACGACACCGCCGCCGCGTTCCGTCTCTGGCTTCAGGCGCGTTACGGCACCATCGATGCTCTCAACGCAGCCTGGGGTACCTCCTTCTGGAGCCAGCGGTACGGCCAGTGGGCCGAGATCCTCACCCCGCGGCTCACGCTGTCCAGCCACAACCCCGGCCAGGTGCTCGACTTCCACCGGTTCAGCTCCGCCGAACTGCTCGACTACTATCGCCGCGAGAGCGCGGTGCTGCGCCGCCACTCGAACGTGGCCGTGACCACCAACTTCATGGTCACCGCGCACATCCGCAACCTCGACTACTGGTCCTGGGCCGGCGACATGGACATCGTCGCCAACGACCACTACCTCGACCACCGCCTCGCCGACCCGGCCACCGAGCTCGCCTTCGCCGCGGACCTCACCCGCGGGCTCGCCCAGGGTGAGCCCTGGCTCCTGATGGAACAGGCCGCCGGTGCCGTCAACTGGCAGCCGCACAACCTGGCCAAGGCGCCCGGCGAAATGACCCGCAACTCCCTCGCCCACGTCGCCCGCGGTGCGGACGGCGTCTGCTTCTTCCAGTGGCGCGCCTCCCCGCAGGGGTCGGAGAAATTCCACTCCGCCCTGGTGCCCCACGCCGGCACCGACACCGTGCTCTGGCGCGAGGTCGTGGCCCTGGGCGCAACCCTGGATCGTCTTGCCGAGGTCACCGGCAGCCGGGTCGTCGCGGATGCCGCGATCATCTTCAGCTGGGAATCCTGGTGGGCAGGCGACGGCGAATCCCGTCCGTCCCACGCGGTGCGCTACCTCGACCAGGTGCACGCCGCCTACGCGGCCCTGCACGAACTCGGCGTCACGGTCGACATCGTCTCCCCGGATGCCGACCTCTCGGGCTACCGCCTCGTCGTCGTCCCGTGCCTCTACCTGGTCTCGGACGCGCAGGCCGAGAATCTCAACGCCTACGTCGCCGCCGGCGGCCACGCCCTGATCACCTTCTTCAGCGGCATCGTCGACGAAGACGACCGGGTGCGCACCGGCGGTTACCCCGGCGCGTTCCGCGAGATCCTCGGCATCACGGTGGAGGAGTTCTCTCCGCTGCTGCCCGGCCACGTTCTCGCTCTCGACACCGGCGCCGCCGCGAGCCTGTGGAGCGAACGCCTGCGCGTCGACACCGCCGAGGTGGTCGCGAGCTACATCGACGGGCCGCTGCCCGGCATCCCCGCCATCACCCGCAACCGGCACGGAGGCGGCACCGCCTGGTACGTCGCCACCGCGCTGGAGGCCGGCGCCCTGCGCGACGTCCTGCGCAGGATCGCCCAGGAGGCCCGGGTCACCGCGGTCGGCCCGGAGCGCACCGGAGCCATCGAGGTCGTGCGCCGTGTGAGCTCCACCCACAGCTATCTGTTCATCATCAACCACGGTTCGGGCGACGTCGAGCTTCCGGCCGCCGGCCACGAGCTCGTCACCGACGAACCCGTCGGTCGAATCGTGCGCGTGCCGGCCGGAGCCGTTCGCGTGATTAGAGAGGACCCCTCATCATGAGCGCACCTGCCGTTCCCCTGACGGATGCCCCGGGCAGCGCTGCCCGAAAGAGGCCCCGCGCCGCCAAGCCAGCCAAGGCCCCCGGAGCGAAGCCCCGCGTGCAGCACACGGGCGCGATCCTCGCGTTCGTGCTGCCGTTCGGCACCCTGTTCGCCCTGTTCTACCTCGTCCCGATCGGCTACGCGATCTACCAGTCACTGCTCGTGATCGAGCGCGAGGGCACCTTCGGCCAGGCCACCGAGGTCTTCGGCGGACTGACCCAGTACATCCTGGTGTTCCAGAATGGGCCGTTCTGGGAGTCGATCACCCGGGTGCTCGCCTTCGGCGCCGTGCAGGTGCCGATCATGCTCGGTCTCGCGCTGCTGTTCGCCCTGTTGCTGGACTCGCCGCTCGTGCGCGGCAAGAAATTCTTCCGGCTGGCGTTCTTCGTCCCCTACGCGGTCCCCGGCGTCATCGCCGCGATCATGTGGGGCTACCTCTACTCACCCAATCTGTCGCCGTTTCGGGCCGTCACCGAGAACATCAACTTCCTCTCGGCCGACCTCGTGCTCTGGGCCATCGCCAACGTCGTCACCTGGGTGTTCGTGGGGTATAACATGCTCATCATCTACTCCGCGCTGCTGGCGATCCCGACCGAACTCTACGAGGCCGCCCGCCTCGACGGCGCCGGCCAGCTGCGCATCGCCTGGTCGGTCAAGATTCCGCTGATCATGCCGGCGATCATCCTGACCGCCATTTTCTCGATCATCGGCACCCTGCAGCTGCTCGCCGAACCGCAGGTCTTCCGCAGCTTCAGCTCGGCCGTGACCAGCACGTTCACCCCGAACCTGACGGTGTACTCCACCTCGTCGATCCCGAACTTCAACCTGGCCGCCGCGTTCTCCGTTGTGCTGGCCCTGGCCACGTTCATCCTCTCCTTCACGTTCCTGAAGTTCACGCAGCGTAAGGAAGCCAAGTGAGCACCCTGACCCCCACCACCCCCGCCAAGCCGGCTCGCGGCATCCGTTCAACCGAGGCGAAGGCACCGCGCGCCCAGCGCGAGAGCCCGTTCGCCCGGGTCAGCGCCATGGTCGTCATGGGCGTCTTCACGATCTACTTCCTGGTGCCGATCTGGTGGCTGCTGGTCGCGGCCTCGAAGAACCGATCTCAGTTCAACAGCACGAACCCGCTCTGGTTCGCCGACTTCTCCCTGTTCGAGAACATCGGAAACCTGGTGGCCTACCGCGACGGCGTCTACCTCAAGTGGATGCTCAACAGCGCGCTGTACGCCGGTGGCGGTGCCCTCGTGGGCACGATCATCGCCGGAATGTGCGGGTACGCACTGGCCAAGTACAACTTCCCGGGACGCGAACTGATCTTCAACGTCGTGCTCGGCGGGGTGCTCGTACCCGCCACGGCGCTGGCGCTGCCGCTGTTCCTGATCTTCAGCCAGATCAGCCTGACCAACACTTTCTGGTCGGTGTTCCTGCCCAGCCTGGTCAGCCCGTTCGGGGTCTACCTCTCCCGCATCTACGCGTCGGCCAGCGTTCCCGACGAACTGATCGAGGCCGCCCGCCTCGACGGCGCCGGCGAACTGCGCACCTTCTTCACGGTCTCGGTGCGGATGATGGTGCCGGCCCTGGTCACCGTCTTCCTCTTCCAGTTCGTCGCCATCTGGAACAACTTCTTCCTGCCGCTGATCATGCTGCGCGACGAGACCCTGTTCCCGGTCACGCTCGGCCTCTACGCCTGGAACTCGCAGGTCAACCAGATCCCCGTGCTGCGCGATTACGTTCTGATCGGCGCCCTGCTGTCGATCATCCCGCTGATCATTATCTTCCTGCTGCTCCAGCGCTTCTGGCGAAACGGCCTCAGCGCCGGTTCGGTGAAGTAGCCGGCCTCACCCCCCTAGCTGCACCACCCCCACCCCCAAGAGAAAAGAAGAACAATGCAGATCAAGAAGAGAGCAGCCGCCGTCGCCTTGCTCACCGCAGCCACGGTCGTTCTGACCGGCTGCGCGTCGGGCTCGAGCACGTCCGGCGGTGGCGACGCCGCCGCCTGCGAACCCTCCGAGGGCAAGGTCGACCTCACGTTCACCACCTGGATCCCCGGGATGGAAGACGTCGCCGCAGTCTGGAATGAGGAGAACCCCGACGTTCAGGTAAAGGTGCAGACCGGCCCGAACGGCAACGGCGGAACGTACCAGAACTTCTTCAACCAGCTCAAGGCCGGCAACGCGCCCGACCTCGGCCAGATCGAATACGACGCCCTCCCGAACTTCCGCGTTCAGGACGGCCTGATGGACCTCGCCGCCTGTGAGGGTGTTCTCGACGCCAAGGACGACTTCGTGGACTGGACCTGGGGACAGGTCAACTTCGGTGAAGAAGACGCAGCCTACGCGGTGCCACAGGACGCCGGGCCCATGGCGATGTTCTACCGTGCCGACCTCTTCGCCGCCAACAACATCGCGATCCCGACCACCTGGGAAGAATTCGCGGTTGCCGCCGAAGCCGTGCGCGCCACCGGCGGCTACATCACCAACTTCTCGCAGAGTGACATCAACCAGTTCGCCGGATTCGTCTGGCAGGCCGGGGGAAGCTGGTTCGAGAACGACGGCGAGAACTGGACCATCGACCTGACCAGCCCCGAGTCGGTCAAGGTCGCCGACTACTGGCAGGACCTGATCGACCGCGACCTCGTCTCGACCAACCCGCCGTGGACCGACGAGTGGAACAACGCCTACAACACCGGATCCAACTGGACCTGGAACTCCGCAGCCTGGGGTGCGAACTCCATCGCCAGCGGCGCTCCGGACACCGCCGGCAACTGGTCCGTCGCCCTCTCCCCGCAGTGGGCTGCCGGCGAGAACGCCGCCGGCAACTGGGGTGGCTCGTCCACCGCAGTCTTCAAGGGCTCCGAGCACCCCTACGAGGCGGCCCAGTTCGCGCTGTGGCTGAACACCTCTGACGAGGCGCTCACGATGCTGAACAAGTCGGCCAACCTGTACCCGGCCGCCAAGAGCGGCCTCGAACTGCCGGCCCTCAAGGAAGGCGTCGAGTTCTACGGCGGCCAGGCCATCTACGACGTGTTCGCCGAGGCATCCGATCACGTCTCGCCCGACTTCATCTGGGGCCCGACCATGACGCAGGTCTACAACGACACCTCCGACGGCTTCAAGGGTGCCGTCACCGGTAGCGGAACTCTGACGGATGCTCTCACGAGCGCCCAGCAGAGCACCATCGACGCTCTCGAGGCTCAGTCGATCCCGGTCACCAAGTAGCATCAGCTCCACTGTGTCGATTCCCTACCTCCGTGCCGCGGGCACCAGCCTTGTGCTGGATGCCCGCGGCACGGGCGTACCCGTCATCGTGCACTGGGGTGCCGACCTGGGTGACCTGAACGGTGAACTGCTGGAAACGCTGGCCGACGCATCCGTGCCGGCCATCTCGCCGAGTTCGATCGACGTGCCCCTGCGGCTCTCTCTACTGCCCACCCTCGCGGCGGGCTGGAGCGGGCGTCCGGGCGTGAGCGGGTTCCGGCCCGGTGGGCGCGGCGGCGTGGCCCTCGATCTGCGCCTCACCGAGGTTCAGTCGGGCGGTGTGCGGGCGGGCGTGCCGTCTGCCTCCGGCCGCACGCTGCCCGGCACACAGGCCCTGACGATCTTTCTGACGGATGCCGCGGCCCGGGTGGCCGTGCGCACCGACCTCGAACTCTCGGTCGAGGGTGTGCTGCGACTGCGCCACACCCTCACCAACACCGGTGACGACCCTGCCTCCGCACCCTTCGAGCTTGGCTCGCTCGACGTCATCCTGCCGGTGCCCGACCGCGCCGGGGAACTGCTTGACTTCACCGGGCTGTGGACCCACGAGCGTCGGCCGCAGCGCAGTACGCTCGGCCACGGCGTGTGGAGCCGGGAGTCCCGTCACGGCCGCCCCGGCCACGACGACTCCTATCTGATGGCGGCCGGAACGCCCGGGTTCGGCTTCCGCACCGGCGAGGTATGGGCCACCCACTTGGCCTGGAGCGGCGACAAACACGTCTGGGCCGAGAACAGCGCGCTGGGCTACTCGGCGCTCGGCAGCGGCGAGCTGCTGGCTCCCGGCGAGCTGAGAGTGGCCCCCGGTGCGAGCCACACCACCCCGTGGACGGTGGCTGTGTACTCGGCTGCCGGGCTGGACGGGCTCTCGGCGCGGCTGCATCCGTGGGTCCGTTCCTGGTCGACCATCACCGGGCACCGCCCGGTCGTGCTGAACACCTGGGAGGCCGTGTACTTTGACCACGACCTGCCGACCCTGGCCCGCCTGGCCGACGCGGCGGCCGTGGTCGGGGTGGAGCGCTTCGTGCTCGACGACGGCTGGTTCACCGGCCGCTCGGACGACCGGCGGGCCCTCGGAGACTGGTTCGTCGACCCGGTCACCTGGCCCGGCGGATTGCACCCGCTGATCGAGCATGTGCACGCGGCCGGCATGGACTTCGGTCTCTGGGTCGAACCCGAAATGGTCAGCGCCGACTCGGACGTCGCCCGCGCGCACCCGGAGTGGGTGCTCGGCGGGGTGGACGCGGCTGGTGTCGGTGGTTCTGGGGCCGGTACTGGTTCGGCATCCGTCGGTGTTTCGTCGCCGGCGCTGACCTGGCGGTTCCAGCGCGTGCTCGACCTCGGCAACCCGGATGCCTTCGGCTGGGTGTTCGCCCGCCTCACCGCCCTGCTCAACGAGTACCCCATCGCCTACCTGAAGTGGGACCACAATCGCGACCTGCTGGCCGGCTCCTCCCACCGGCAGACGGTGGCGCTGTACCGGCTCATCGATGCCGTGCGTGCCGAGCACCCGGGCGTCGAGATCGAGTCCTGCGCGTCGGGGGGAGCCCGGGTCGATCTCGGAATTCTCGAGCGCGTCGATCGGGTCTGGACCAGCGACACCAACGACCCGCTCGAGCGGCAGCAGATCCAGCGGTACTCGAGCGTGCTCCTACCACCGGAGTACCTCGGCGGGCATCTCGGCGCGGCCACCGCACACACCACCGGGCGCACCTCCGAGCTCAGTTTCCGGCTGGCGACCGCCCTGTTCGGCAGCGCCGGCATCGAGTGGGACCTGACCCGCGCGAACGAGGCCGAGCGGGTGCAGATCGCCACCTGGATCGCCCGCTACAAGCAACTGCGGCCGCTGCTGCACTCCGGTGTCGTCGTTCGGGCCGACCCCAGCGACCCGGCCATCGAGCTGCACGGCGTCGTCTCGCCCGACCAGAACTCGGCCCTGTTCGCCCAGGTGGCGCTCGCCGCCCCGCGCGCGGCGCTGCCGGAGCGGATGCGGTTCCCCGGTCTCGCGCCCGAGCGGCGCTACCGGGTGGCACCGCTTTCGCTCGGCGCGCCCCCGCGCACGATCCAGGATGCCCCGCCGGCTTGGCTGGCGGAGCCGGGCTCGTCAGGTGCCGCCGGTGCTTTTGGTACCGATGGTTCAGTGACGCTCACCGGGGCTGTGCTCGCTCTCGTCGGGCTGCCCGCGCCGCTGCTCGCCCCGGAGCAGGCCGCGCTCTTCACGGTCGACGCGGTCGACGGCCTCCGCTCAGTAGTCACCGACCAGGCATCCGTCACCCGGGCCGTCAGCGCACCGAGACTCGCCGATTCTGCCGAGAGTCGCCTCTAGAGTGGGTCAACTCGGCACAACCGGCGACTCTCGGCGCACATGGTGGGCGGTGCAGGTCGTGGCAGGTTTCGCCCGGTTGCGGTCGGGTTGCGGCACCGAAAAACCAGCCCCGGGCAGTACCCTCATCGAAGCACTCGCCTCGGGGAGACCGCCTCCGCGGGTTACCCTCGCACCGAAGGAACTGTCATGAAAATCGAGAACATTGAACTGCGGCGCGTGCACATTCCCCTCGTGCGGCCCTTCCGCACCTCGTTCGGCACGTCGTCCGAGCGGGCGGTCACGATCGTGCGGGTGACCACCGCGGATGCCGAGGGCTGGGCCGAGTGCGCCGCCGATACGAGTCCGCTCTACAGCTCGGAGTTCCTCGACGGCAGCGACCTCGTCATTCGCGATCACCTGATTCCGAGGCTGCAGGCGCTCGGCGACCGGCTCACCGCCGAACGCGTCGCCGGGGCCGTGGAGCCGGTGAAGGGGCACGCGATGTCCAAGGCCGCGCTGGAAACGGCCATCCTCGACGCGCAGCTGAAGGAGGCCGACATCTCGTTCGGCGGCTACCTCGGCGCCGTGCGCGACACGGTGCCGGCCGGTGTGTCGGTGGGCATCATGGACTCGATCGACGAGCTGCTCGAGGCCGTGGCCGGCTACCTGGAGGAGGGCTACCTTCGGATCAAGCTCAAGATCGAGCCCGGCTGGGACCTCGAGCCGGTGCGTGCCGTGCGCGAGCGCTTCGGCGAGGAGCTGCTGCTGCAGGTCGACGCGAACACCGCTTATACCCTCGCGGATGCCCGTCACCTCGCCGGGCTCGACCCCTTCGACCTGCTCCTGATGGAGCAGCCGCTGAAGGAGGACGACCTGCTCGGCCACGCCAACCTGGCGAAACGGATCAGAACCCCCATCTGCCTCGACGAGTCGATCGAATCGGCCCGGGATGCGGCCACGGCCATCACCCTCGGTGCCTGCAGCGTCATCAACGTCAAGCCGGCGCGGGTGGGCGGCTACCTGGAGGCCCGTCGCATCCACGATGTGGCGGCCGCGCACGGTGTGCCCGTCTGGTGCGGCGGAATGCTTGAAACCGGCATCGGCCGGGCGGCGAATGTGGCCCTGGCCGGGCTGCCGAACTTCGTGCTGCCGGGGGACACCTCGGCCTCCAGCCGATACTACGAACAGGACCTGACCGCGCCGTTCGTGCTCGAGAACGGGCACCTGCGCGTTCCCACGGGACCGGGCATCGGCGTGGAGGTGCTGCCCGATGTGCTGGCCGGCGTCACGGCATCCGTCACCGACATCGGATTCTCGACCTGACGGCCGACGGATGTCCCGCAGCGCCACCCGCAGCGAAGCGAGCCTGAGCGAGCAGCTAGCCTGAGGGAGAAAGCCTGCACCGCACCGGACCCCTGGAGGACACCAATGCTGTTGACCGCCGACCTGTACGACCAGCGCGGGGAAGACCTGCAATCCGTTTCGCTCCAGTTCCTGAACCTGGGTGGCTTCGCCCGGTTCAGCGGCCCGATCCGCACCGTGACCTGCTTCGAGGACAACGCCCTGCTCAAGTCGGTGCTGTCGACGCCCGCCGCCGGCGAGGTGCTCGTCATCGACGGCGGCGGCTCGCTGAACACGGCGCTGATGGGCGACATGATCGCCGACCTCGCGGTGCAGAACGGCTGGGCCGGCGTGGTGATCAACGGTGCGATCCGCGACCGAGTGGCCATCGGGGGGATGCCGCTGGGCGTGAAGGCCCTCGGCAGCAACCCGCGCAAGAGCTCGAAGGCCGGCGCTGGAGTCACGGATGCCGTCGCCCGGTTCGCCGGCGTGACGTTCACCCCCGGCCGCACGATCTACTGCGACGAAGACGGGATCCTCGTCGAGCGGTGACGCCCAGCGGACGCGACACAGCACGCGCCCGGGCAAGACGCGCGGCGCCACCCGAGGAACCTCACTCAGGTGGAGCCGCTGGTGCGGGGGCCGACGTCATTGTTGTTCGTTCTGCGTACGCCGTTTCGAACCTACTCCACAACGGTACTTCGTCACCGGTCGCCCTGTCACCATCTGCGAGCTAACGATTCGTACCGACCCGGCGGCGCAGCGCCGCCCGGGCCGGCAACCTCGGCTCAGCTCGGCTCAGCGCGGCGTCGGGCGGTTGGAGCTCACGACCTGGCTGCGCTCGGTGAGCTCGACGACGCGCTTCGTGCCGTCGTCGAGGGTGACCTCCACCTCGAAGGCGTGGTCGAGCGCTCTGCTGCGGCGGAAGTCCGTCACGGTGCCACTGCCGACCTCGGCCAGGGCCGCCTGTCCGGCAGTCGTGCGGTCGACGCTTGCGAGTTCCGCAGCGGTCAGCACGCGGGGTTCGACCACGGATGCCGCGTCGCCGCTCCAGCTGGGTGCACTCACCCACACGACGGTGAAGGTCTCATCGAGCTGAACCGCGACCTCGACGCCGTTCGGAAGTCGGGTGTCGACCGTGTAGGACTCGGAGGACTCGGAAAGCGCGTGAGACTCGGCGGGGCCGCGCTGGGCATCCGTCACCGTGGCTGGCCCGACCTCGGTCAGGGCCGCGCGACTCGCACGCGCCAGCTCGGTGTCGGTCAGGGTGGTCTCGTCGTCGCCGAGACCCGTGGCGGCCGCGATTCCGGCGGCACCGGCACCCACGGCGACCGTGGCGGTCACCGCAGCCGCGATCCAGGTTGACTGTCGGATTCCGGGCACCCTGATTGCATTCACACCCCCAGTCTGGGGGGCTGCGGGCGGCTTGGATGCCACCGTGCCTGCCGCCGCGCCCTCGACCGTGTCAATTTGCCTTAGTGGCTAAACTAAATGCATTCGATGAAAGGCGTGACTCATGTCCGGCTCCTCTCCCACCCCGGCTCACGATGACTCCACGGGCATCTGATGGGCCGCATCCTCGTCACCGGTGCCTCCGGAACCGTCGGACGGGCCGTGGCCGCGGCGCTCGCGTCCACCGGCGAGAGCGTCATCTCCGCGGTGCGGAACCCGGCCGGCTCCGAATTGGCCCTGAACCCGCCGGCCGGCACGCCCCGTACCTTCGATTTCTCCGACCCGACCGGCTGGGCCGGCGCCTTCTCCGGAGTCGACCGGTTGTTCCTGCTGCGCCCGCCCGCGATCGCGAACGTGGCGGACACCCTGATCCCGGTGATCGACACGGCGCTGGCGCACGGCATCCGCCAGATCGTCTTTCTCTCCCTGCAGGGTGTTCAGTTCAACCCGGCCACTCCCCACCACGCCGTGGAGAAGCACCTCCGGCGTCGGCGGGCTCCGTACACGTTTTTGAGACCGAACTTCTTCATGCAGAATTTGTCGACCGTGTAACGTGACGGCATCCGGGAGCGCGGCGAGATCTATCTTCCGGCGGCCAGGGCGCGCACCGCATTCGTCGACGCCCGTGACATCGGGCGCGTCGCCGCGCGGGTGTTCACCGAGCCGGGGCACCTCGGCAGGGCCTACACGCTGTCGGGCGAGCAGTCGCTGGATTACTACCAGGTGGCGGACATCCTCTCGGAGGTGCTCGGGCGGCGCATCGTTTATGCGCGGCCGAGCGTCGACGACTACCTCGCCCGGTTGGCCGAGCAGGGCGCAGAGGCCGACTTCATCGCCGTGCAGAAGATGATCTACCGGGTGGTGCGCCTGGGGGTTTCCGCGTGCCCGAACCGGGTGATCCGGCGGCTCTCGGGCGATCCGGCAACCACCTTCCGGCAGTTCGCCACAGACCACCGCGACGTCTGGTCATAGGCCGCACCGGTACCCGCATCGGCACCGGCATCGCGGGCGAACCCGGTGCGCCAGTCGCCACGCCGTCGACACCCCCCTTCGGGGACTGCGTACTCCCCCTCCCCAGTCGCTAGATTCGAGTCAGCAAAGGGGATTGCGATGACGCTGGACAGTGCCACGATGCAGGAGAGCCTTGCGGCGCAGTCAGTCACCGAGCAGCTGCTGCGGGTTCAGGGGAGCGTGCCCCGACGGTCGCGGTTCGCGGGGTTCTTCGGTCTATCCCCGCACGGCGCTGACAGCATGTCCTGGTATCTCGGGGCCAAAGGAGAGATTGTGGTGGGCTCCATCCTGGCGACGCTGCCACCCGAGTGGACGGCGTTGCGCGCCGTGCCCGTCGGCTCCTCGACCGCCGAGATCGACCACCTCGTGATCGGACCCGGCGGAATCTTCACGATCACCACGAAGCACCACCCGAGCAATGACATCCGTGTCGCTCGGGACACGCTGCGGGTCGACGGCGAGTCCGTGCCGTATTTGCACAACGCCGCATCCGAGGCCGAGCGCGTCACGAGCCTGGTGCGAGAACGGATGCCGCTGGTCGCGCCCGTGCAGCCGGTGATCGTGTTCGTAGACCCTCGGCTGCTCACCATCGAGCAGAAGCCCGAGCAGGTCAAAGTGCTCGACGCGGACGAACTGCGCCGGTGGCTGGTCAGGCTCCACCCCGTGCTGTCGGCCGGTGAGGTGCAGGAGGTGGCGGACCTTCTCGACAGCCCGCACGTGTGGCACGTGCTGCCCGACACCACCCCCGATGATGCGCGCGAGCGGTTCACGGCGCTCGATACGCGGGCGCGATCGGCCGGCATCCGACGGATGCTGTGGGTCCTGTTCGCCGCGGCGGGCGCCATCGCGGCCGGTTACGTCGTGTTCCGGCTCATCGAAGCCGCGCTCGCGACGGCCTGAGCCGGAACGACGCTCCCGAAGCGGGGGGCCTACTCGGGCAGGCGGCGGCGGAACTCGTCCGTCAGCGCGTCGAGCGCGGTGCAGATGGCCACCAGAGACTCCTCCACCCCGCGGGGTGCCGCGGCATCCTCTTTGATCGTGTTGATGTGGGTTTCGAGCAGCCCGAGCTGGGTTTGCACGACCTTCATGTTGTTTACCATCCGACCATCGTAGGTGGCCGGTTCGGGCCCGTCCCCAGTGGGAGTGCCACCCGTTGGGGTGAGCCGTTACAATCGTCGGTGGGGGACCAGAAAAGATGACGTTGGAAAGTACCAGAATGCGCCAGCGCTTCGCGGCCCAGTTCATGATCGAAAAGCTGCTGCGCGAGCAGAGCGGCACTCCTCCACGAACCCTGTGGGCCCGGTTTCTGGGGCGTTCCCCGCTCGGCGTGAACTGTGAGGGCTGGTACCTGGGCGCCCAGGGCGAAATCGTGGTCGGCGAAAAGTTGGCGACGCTGTCGCCGGAGTGGGCGGTATTCCACGCGCTGCCGATCGGCGGACACGGCTGGGACATCGACCACGTGCTGGTGGGCCCCGGCGGCGTCATCACCATCAATACCAAACAGCACCGCCGCCAGCGCGTGCTCGTGGAGGAACGCAGCGTTCTGGTGGACAGCCGGCCGGTGCCCTACCTTCGTCACGCGAAATTCGAGGCGGAACGGGTCACGACGTTGCTGGAAGACCGCCGTCCGCTCCCGACTCCCGTGATTCCCCTGGTCGTCCTCGTCGGTGCGCGCAGCATCGACGTGCGGTCATCGCCGGTGCCGGTGACGGTTCTCGATGCCGCCGAGCTCGTTCCGTGGCTGACGTCCCTGCCGATCGTGCTGGGCCCGGCGGATCGTCTGCGCGTCATTGAACTGCTCGACGACCCCGACATGTGGATCGATGTGCCGCTGGGTTCCGGCGAGGGCCTGATCGAAAGCTTCTCTCGGCTCGACTCCGAGGTGCGCGCCGCCGCTCTGCAGCGCACGGTGCTGTTGCCGCTCGAGCTGGCGGTGGCAGCGGTGGCCGCCTTCATCGTGTTGAACTCGGCGACGACGTTGGCCGTGGGGATACTCGCGTCCCCGTGATCCCCCGCGACAACCCCCGCGACAGACCCCGTGAGACCATCGGAAAACACATGATATCGGGCTCCCTACACCCTGAACCTTAACGCTCGGGATCATTCTCACAGGCGACAGGCGTACCCTTGTCACACAGCTTCTCACGAAGGCTGGAAGGGGAGTCAGTGGTGTACATCCGCGTGCAGACCAGCGTCGCGGTGCAACAACTCGCTAACGGTCTGCACGATGCGGGCCGTGATCGTCCCTGGGTTGTGGTGTCGTCGCCGTTCGGCACCACCCTGCCCGAAATCGGAATCGACCAACTCGCCGGCCAGATCGGCGACGTCGCGCGCGTCTTCCTGATCGAGACGGGCGAGCTCACCCGCCAGCTCGGCGATCTGCTCCCGGCCCAGTTCCAGGTTTACGGCAGCGCCGGGCGTTCCTTCCCCGTCGGCGACGCGTTCGCCGACCTGGCCCGTTCCCGGCTTCGGTTCACGCACGGCGACCCGCAACACGCCACCGATCAGCTGGTGACGGATGCCCTCGCCCACGCGCATCAGGCCGGCCTCTTCGCGCTCGCCCCGGCATCCGTAATCACCGTGGACGGCACCGTCAAGGGGTTCATGCTGGGCGGTTCCCGGGCCCTGGTCGAACTCGACGGCGGCGGCATGGCCACCGTCTGGCAGGAGCTGACCTACCCGCCGGTACCCCTCGACTGGACTTTGCAGACCGGTCAGCGCATCCAGGGCGCGCTCGACGCACCCACCCATCGTCTCAATGTCGAGATCAAGCCGCCCTCCGTGACCACGATCGCGAAGCGCTACCCGCACGGCAGCATCACGCTCGCTCTGGTGCAGAAGGTCAGTGCGCAGCGGGCGGTTCTGGCCCTGCACCCGCACCTGGCGCTCACGATCACCCGGGCCGATATCTCGGCCAACCCGCTTGACAAGGTCGATGCCCTGCTCTCCGAGGGTGACGTCGTGGCGGCCCGGGTCATCCACCTGCCGAGCGGTGCCCTGCACCTGTGCCTGAGCGACGTCGACGACGACGAAACCGTTCTGCCGTCGCTGTGTGCCGTGCGGAATGGACCTCCCTGGCTGCAGGAAAATCGTCCGCTGCTGCCTCAGGTCGAGGAAGACGCAGGCGCCGCCGCAGTGGTCGAACTCGACAGCCAGCCCGCGCTCGTGGGTGCCTCCGCATCGGCCCGCCGCGCCGCGGAGGTCGCCCGTATCGGCATTTCCGGCGGTTCCGGCGTTTCCGGTGCTGCCGGGGTCTTCGATGCGGCCGGCGTCTCCGGGGTCACGGTACTGATCACAGCAGGCCCGACATCGGACCGCCTTCACCCGCGCCCGTCGCCGGGGCCGGGCCGCGTGCACGCCCTGCGTCCGGTTACGACGGGGGCCACCCCGTTCCGGGTCACGCCCACGCCCATTCCCGCGCCACACTCCGCGCTGCAATCGACCCAGCTGTCCCTCGCCGAGGCGAAGTCTCGCATCATGCGGCTCGAGAACCAGCTTTCCGAGGCCGGCGCCACCGATTCCGACCTCGCCAAACTGCGCGAGCAGGCCCGCTCCGCGCAGTTGCAACTGCGCGATGCCCTCGTCGAACTCGCCACCCTGCGCCACACGGTCGCGGAGCTGCGCGACGACCAGCGGGCCCAACGACGGATGCTGCGCGAATCCCGCCGCACCGTCCCCACCCACTCCACGGTCAGCGAATACGAGTCGCGGCGAGCCGCCTGGGAGGAACCCTCCGGCTGGGTGCGGCATGAGATCCTCCTCGCCTGGGTCGACCGGGTTCCGGAGTCGGACCGCGAGGAATGGAAGCTGCCGCACAGTTACGTGCTGGGGGAGCGGTTCACCGAATCTCTCGCCGGGCTCGACGACGGCCAGCTGGCCAAGGCGTTCAAGGCATCCGTCGACGTGCTCACCGGCCGGGTGAAGACCCTCAAGGGGCGGCACCTGCACGCGCTGCGCCAGGGCGCAGGGCCGGCCGACCCGCACCTGCTGCGCTGGGATGGCGCCCGCTGCATGCGAGTCTCGATCGAGCAGAACACCCCCGCCGCGCGCCGAATGCACTTCTGGCAGCTCCCGGATGGCGGCATCGAGCTGGGCCGCATCGTCACCCACGACGACATGGAAGCCTAGGCCTCGACCTGGACGGACTGCATCAAGCCCATCGTCCGGACGGATTCCTACCCGCTGGTGCACGGGGGTCACTGAGTCACCGGCTGCCGACGGTGTTGGATGACGGCACTGAGGCCGACGCGGGTCAACCCGCAGCAGGGGTCAACCCGCAGCAGGAGTCAACCCGCAGCAGGAGTCGACCGCAGCGTGGTTCGACCGCAGCAGGGAGCCCCGAGCCGGCCTAACCCAGCGCCGCCAGCGCCGACCCGTATTTCGCCGCGAGCCTCTTCTGGGCGCTCGCGTCCAACTGTTCCACCCGCCAGGGCTCCAGGTTGTCGGCGATGTCGGCGCGCTTCACGGCGAGAGCGATCGGGTTGGCGCGAATGCCGGCGTAGTAGTCGGCGTCGCTGACGGCATCCGTTCTGGTGAGCACCGTGACGGCCTCGACCACACCGCCCGGGATGCCCGCTTTGAGCAGGTCGTGGCGGGTGATGTTCGAGTCTTCGAGCACATCGTGCAGCCAGGCGGTGGCCTGCTCGAGGGGATCGTTGAGGCGCTCGGAAACGCGACGGGGATGGTCGATGTAGGCGGCGCCGAGCTTGTCGACCTGGCCCAGATGTGCGGTTGTGGCGATTGTTTTTGCCGCGGCGACGTAGGCATCGGCTGTGGTGACCGTCATGGAGTCCCCCCTCTTAGCATTACGACAGAGCAGTGTGAGCGGCTCCGCCCACGACTGCAACGTTAGCCCGGGCCTTCGCCCGTTGCTAGGAGTTCGGCGCCGGGAAAGCGCGCCTCGGCATCCGTCACCCCGAGTCTGTGCCGGACGCACCCCTCGATTTGGGGGGCCCTCGAGCGGCGAAAGTTTTAGCCTCGCCGGTTGCGCGCCGAACCTGGCTGATAGGTTTCTCTCAGGTGACCGACTGGTCGCTGGAGAGACGGTCACCTTCACGTCAATCGCAAGGGCACACCCGTCGTGAGGCGGGGTCGCAAAGGCACGGAACCCTCGGGTCAGCCGGCCTACCGAATGAAAAGGAACCGCCCCAGATGAACCTCACCTCCCTCGAGGCCGACACCAGATGCGGCCGTTCAGCCTCGTCTCTGTCGTCTCGTGGCGCGGTGGACACACCTCCGTTTTGTCGTCCCCTTGGGTAGGCGCACGACTGCAACGGTGGAAGCCGGGCGAGATTAGGGATCTCGTCCTGATCTGGCAGTGCGATCGGGAATCGATTCGGGTTCGGTTCCCGATCGCATGCTTGTTTCACACCCTGGCACTGCCCGCGCTGAGAAGCCCGGCTCGCCGATCCGAGAACGACTGACTCACCCGGGAACACCACTCTCAATGACTGCACCGACGCAGGCACTGAACCGCACATATGCAGAATCAAGGACCGGTAACAGAACCCGCCGCCGAGGACCTCCGTGCACGCCGGGCCCCTCCCGGTCAACCGGGCCTCTTCGCCGCTCCGATCGCCGAGGCTGGAAGGTTGTGGCGGCCCCGCCGCTGACCCGGCGGGTCACCGCGCCCAGGCTCGTGTTCGGACTGTTCAACCTGCGCTGCTGCGCGGGTGCTGCGCCACTGCGCCCGTGGCGCGCCTCCAGCGCAGCGGCGTAAACCCCGCGCGGGGTTCCGCCGCCGCCCGTGAGCCGCCCATCGGCATCCGTCGTGAGCGGAGCCGGTGTGTTCGTGGCTAACTCAGGAGATGCGAGCGGATGCTGCCCGGCAGCCCCGGAAACGCGGGAAAGTTTCGGCCGCGGTGGCGGTTTCTCCTGAGTTGGCCACACTCGCACGGGCGGCTGTGGACTGGTGTCCGAGAACCGGGCGACGACGGATGCCGCCGAACCGGTTCCCGAATACGGCCGACCGGTGGTTACAGGGCCGGCTTCGTCACAGAGTTGCTCTGCAACGTGACGGCGGTCTGGGCCAGCAACCGGCCGGTGATCGACGCGCCGGTCTTCATCGCGATCATGGTCTTGCTCAGGATCGTGCCCTCGAAGTGCGCGGTGGTGCCGACCGAGACTGCACCGGCGGTCTGCCAGTACACGTTCTTGGCCTGCACTCCGCCGAGCAGGGTCACGTTCTTGGCCGAGGCCTGGTCGATGTTGCCGGCGATCTGGAACACGAAGACGTCGTCCGGGCCGCCGGTGAGGCGCACATCACTGGAGACGGTCACGTCGGTGTTCCACTTGTAGAGGCCGGGCTTGAGCGTGAGACCGCCGATTTCGCCGGCACCCAGGTCGATGAAGTCAGGGTTCGTGCGCCCCGCCGCGTCGGAATAGGCGATTTCCATGTCACCGACGGATGTCCTCAGGAAGCTCGGGTCCGTCACCGCGCACGGCGGACCGGCGGCGTCGACAGTGAAAATGGTGCCGGTCATGACCTCAGGGCAGGTCAGCAGCACCGCGGCGCCGGTGATCGGGCTGGCCCCGACGTTGCCGTTGACTGCGGACGCGTAGACGTTCGTCACGCCGGTCTTCGACAGGATCGCGAAGGAGTCCGCCGTGCCGAGCTCGACCGGACTCTGGGGGAGTGAGCCGGCGACGGCCGCTCCGCCCAGTCCGGCGCTGCCGACGCCGACCACGGCGACGACGACAAGCAGTGCCAGAACCCGCTTCCGGGCCGTGGATGCGCGGGCTAGGGACGTGCCGACGGATGATTCGTAGAAGTGGAACATGGTGGTCCTTCCTTTCGCCAGTCCCGCACGATGCGGGTCTGGGGCAGGGCCACTGTGGGAGCGGTCCCCGACGCTACACGTCGGGTTTCTTCGCGCCGGCAGGGCCTATCAGGGCCGACTTCACCCCGAATAAAGCCCCTGGTCCCACGGCAAACAGGCGTCCTCCACGCACACCATCGCACGCCCCACGGGACCGCTTCCAACGAATCGAATCTGTCTGAATCCCAGACTAGGGGTAGTTTTCACGCACTCCGCCAACAGGGGTTCCGGCCTCCTGAACTTCACCCAATCGTTGCCTACACGCCATCACCTCCGGCTTCGGTGCGCTCCTCGAAGGTGAAGCCGCGCTTCTCCTTCTTGCGCACATCCGTCACGTAGCGACCGAGGTTCGCGCTCATCGCGGCGACCTCGCCCGACGCGGCAGCGAAGGTCATGGAGCTGGCGGAGTCGAAGCCGAGTGCGGCCCCGGTGAGCACGGCGTCCTGGTTGGCACCGAGGAACACGAAGTCCCAGCTGTACGATTCGGTCTGCCGGTTGATCAGCGCGCGCACGGCATCCGCGGAGTATTCGCTGCTCGAGTTCTCGCCGCCGTCGGTCACGACCACGACCTGCACGGTGCCGGGACGCGCGTGCTCGGGCAGCACCCGCAGCGTCTCGCCGAACTCCGTGACGGCGATGCCGATCGCATCGTGCAGCGCCGTCATGCCGCGCGGGTCGAGCTCGACGATGATATCGCTCGGGTCGGCGAGGGTGCGGGTGTGCTCGATTTCGTCGTCGAAGGTCACGATATCCACGGTGAGCAGGCCCGGCTCGGCGGCCTGTGCGGCGAGCATCGCGGTCAGGCCGCCGACCATGTCGTCACGGATGCCGGACATCGAGCCGCTCCGGTCGATCACGAGAAGCAGAGCGGTGTAGTTGGGATCAGTCATCTGTACCTCCTGGTTGAGGCTCCCTCGCGGGGAGTACTTCAGAGTCTCAGGAGCCACTGACAGTGCCGGCGGCGGTGCGGCGGTGGTGCGGTGCGGCAGTGGTGCGGCGGTGGTGTGGTGCGGCTCTGGCCATCCGCTGCCGAGTTCGACACCTTCGGTCGAGTGCGACAGGTCTGCGGGCCGAACTCGACCGGAACTGTCATTCTCCGCGAGCCCGCAGGCCTGCGCAGCCTGGCAAGCACGGATGCTCGACGTCGAACCAATTCGACGGAGATTCTGGCGAAAAAGCGGCTTTCCGGTGTGTTTGGGATGGATTTTGGCACAATCTCCGTCGAATTCGTTCGGGGCGCGGTTCAACGAGCCGGAGACACTTTCGGGGGGAGTAGGTTGCCACCACGTGGCCCAATCCGCGTGACACGCGGCCACTCGGCCACGCGGCCACGCGGCCACGCGGCCGTAGGGCCGTAGATCACCGGGTCGCAGAACTCACTGAGGGGTGGAAGAACAATGCTCGAGAGCAGTGTGGTGTGGTTCAACGAGATCGGACTGGGTGACATTCCGCAGGTCGGCGGCAAGAACGCGTCGCTGGGCGAGATGGTGCGTGCCCTCAGCGATGATGGCGTGAAGGTGCCCGACGGATTCGCGACGACCGCGAACGCCTATCGCGCGTTCATCGCGGCGAACGGGATCGAGCCGGCACTGCGGCGCCAGCTCGACCTGTTCCACGACGGCCGCGCCTCGCTGCGCGTCACGGGCGAGGCCCTGCGCGAACTGTTCCTGGGGGGTGAGTTTCCCGCGGTCATTGCCGACGGCATCCGTGCCTCGTATCGGGAACTGTCGGAGAAGGCCGGGCACCCGAACCTGCCCGTGGCCGTGCGCAGCAGCGCCACCGCCGAAGACCTGCCCGACGCCAGCTTCGCCGGCCAGCTGGAGACGTTCCTCAACGTGACGGGCGAGCGCGATCTGCTCGACGCCTGCCGCCGCTGCTACGCCTCGCTCTTCACCGACCGGGCGATCAGTTACCGCGAGGTCAAGAAATTCGACCACCTCGAGGCGGCGCTCTCGATCGGCGTGCAACGGATGATCCGAGCCGACGTCGGCGGCTCCGGGGTGATGTTCTCCATCGACACCGACACCGGCTTTCCGGGCGTGGCCGTGATCAGCGCCGCCTGGGGGCTCGGCGAAACGGTGGTGCAGGGCACGGTCAATCCCGACAAATACCTGGTGTTCAAGGCGCTGCTCGACCAGCCCGACTGCACGCCCATCATTGAGAAAACTCTCGGCGAGAAGGCCCGCAAGATGGTCTACGCAAAGGGCGGCAGCGCCCGCACCCGCACCATCGACACCCCCGATCGCGAGCGACAGGCGTTCGTGCTGACCGACGCGGAGATCGTGAAGCTGGGCCGTTGGTCCGTGATCGTGGAGAACCACTACGGCCGGCCGATGGACATGGAATGGGCCAAAGACGGCCTGACCCGCGAACTGTTTCTGGTGCAGGCGCGCCCGGAGACCGTGCACTCGCAGGCGAGCGGCACCCGGTTCACGGTGAGCACCCGGACCGAGACGGGGCCGCTGCTGGTGACCGGGGTCGCGATCGGCGACAGCATCGCGAGCGGCGTGGCCTGCGTGATCAAGGACCCCGCCGACATCGAGAAGTTCGTCGACGGCGCCATCCTGGTCACCGAGATGACCGATCCGGACTGGGTGCCGATCATGACCCGCGCGGCCGGCATCGTCACCGACCACGGCGGTCCCACCAGCCACGCCGCGATCGTCAGCCGCGAGCTGGGCGTGCCGGCCGTCGTCGGCACCGGGATCGCAACCGACACGCTCACGGATGGCCAGATGATCACGATCTCCTGCGCCGAGGGCGACGAGGGCTACGTTTTCGAGGGCAAGCTGGCTTTCGAAACCGAGGAGATCGACCTTGGCACCGTACCGAAGACCCGTACCAAGGTCATGGTCAATATCGCCAGCCCGGCCGCCGCCTTCGAGTGGTGGCGGTTGCCGGCCGACGGCGTGGGGCTGGCCCGGATGGAATTCATCATCAACAACCTGATCAAGATCCACCCGATGGCGCTCGTGCACCCGGAGCGGGTCACCGACCGGGCCGCCATCCGTCAGATCGAGGAGCTCACCCGGGGATATATGGACCCGAAGGAATACTTCGTGCAAACGCTCGCACTCGGTATCGCGAAGCTGACCGCGCCGTATCATCCTGACCCCGTGATCGTGCGGATGAGCGACTTCAAGACCAACGAATATGCGCACCTGATCGGCGGGTCGGTCTTCGAGCACTCGGAGGAGAACCCGATGCTCGGCTTCCGTGGCGCCTCCCGCTACTATGACGAGCGCTACCGGGAGGGCTTCGCCCTCGAGTGCCGGGCGATCAAGCAGGTGCGGGAAAAGATCGGCTTCGACAACGTGATCGTAATGGTGCCGTTCTGCCGCACCGTGACCGAGGCCGACCGTGTGCTCGCGGTGATGGCGGAGAACGGGCTGGTGCGCGGCGAGTCCGGGCTACAGATCTACATGATGTGTGAGATTCCGGCCAATGTGATCCTGGCGGAGCGTTTCGCCACCCGGTTCGATGGCTTCTCGATCGGCTCCAACGACCTTACCCAGCTGGTGCTGGGCGTCGACCGCGACGCCGAAGACCTCGCCGCCCTCTTCGACGAACGCGATGACGCCGTGAAGCAGATGATCCGCGAGGCCATTCAAAAGGCCCACGCCGCCGGGATCAAGATCGGCATTTGCGGGCAGGCGCCGAGCAACTACCCCGACTTCGCGGCCTTTCTGGTGGAGGAGGGCATCGACTCCATCTCGCTCAACCCGGACAGCTTCCTCAAAACGGTGGGCCGAATCGCGCAGGCGGAGCGGGACCACGACACGGCGTAGGAGGGATGCGCCGGACAAGGGACACGCCGTCGGAGGGGCGCGGCGGCGGAGGGCGCTTTGTCACGGGGGAGAGGCGGCAGCAGAAGACGGATGCCGGTGTGCGGCATCCGTCGCCGTGTGACGTGTTCGGTGTGGTTAGCGCTCGGCCTCGTCGAAGTCGTCGAGCACGGCCTGCTCGTATGCGGCCTCGGCGGCTTCCGCCTTCTCACGGGCGTCGGCGACGCGCACGCTGATCTCGTGCTCGGATGTGCGCAATCGTTCGGCCGCCCGCGGGCTGGCCGTGTCGAGCAGGTCCTCGAGGGTGTCGGGGTCGAGGTGCACGGCAGCCAGCGCGTCGACTTCGGACCGGGCGACGGCGGCCTTGCTCCGGAGGATGCGCAGCCTCGATTCCTGCGCGAACTTCCGCGAGAGGCGGTCGGTGGCCTCCGCGGGGGTCCGTTCGACGGGAACCATGCTCTGCTCGGACCCGTTCTGGTTGGTGTTGTACCGCTCGGCACCGTCACCGCTTTCCGTGTAGCTCATCGTGTCTCCCTTTTTCCGCTGGCAGCCTAGCGCGAAAGGTGTCTGTGGCAAATGGAACCGGCGGGCGGGGCCTGCGGGGTGCGTGTTGGCGTCGGCGGGGCCACTCCCTCGTGACACTCGACCGCACATGTCGGTTTTGGCGGTGGAGGCCCGCTGCTGCGCTGAGAGTCGCCGTTGCTGCCCAGCGTCGCCGGTAGAGCGGCGTCATTGGGCAGAAACGGCGACACTGGGCGGTTCGCGGACGAGACGGACCGCCGAGTGATCGGAACGCGGCCCGAGGAGACGGCCTGAGCAGACGGCCTGAGCAGACCGCCCGCACCGCCCGCCCAGCGGCTAGCGCCCGCCCGGGGCGGCGCCGGACCAGGCATTCCGCAGCAGCAGAGTCAGGTCGTCGGGGGTGACCGCGCGCGGGTTCGACGCGGGAACGGCCGGCAGGATCAGTGCCACGGCCCGGGCGATGTCCGACTCCTGAAACCCGAAGTCCCGCAGCGCAGTCGGTGCGTGCAGGCTGTCCCGCAGGGCGAGTAACCCTTCGACGGCGGTGCGCGAGCCCAGGGCGGCGGCTATCCGCGCCTCGGCCTCGGTGGCGGCGGGCGCGTTGAGGGCGACCACATGCGGCAGCACGATCGCGTGCGTCTGCGCGTGCGGCAGCCCGAAAGCCCCGCCCAGCACGTGACAGATCGTGTGATGCAGGCCCGAACCGGTGCTGGAGAACGCGCTCGCCGACAGATACGCGCCATAGAGGGCATCCTTCCGGGCGGCCAGGGCTCCGTGGATGCCGCCGCCCCCCAGAACCGGATCGCTCTCCGATGTGTCCGAGCCGGCCGCCTCCGCGGTGTGCGGGCCGGCCCCGGGAGCCACGGCGATTCGCGGCAGGGCGTGGGCCAGCATCCGGATTCCCTCAGCGGCGAGCAGCGCGCTGACCGGGTTCGCGCCCGGGGCCCAGAGGGCGTCGACGGCGTGGGCGAGGGCGTTCAGCGCGCTGGACACGCTCAGCTCGCGGGGGAGGGACAGCGTGAGGTCGGCGTCGTAGATCACGGTGCCGGGCAGGACCCTCGGATCGAACCCGGTGGTCTTCACCCCGTTTTCGACCAGCCCCCAGACCGCGGTGGCCTCCGAACCGGAATAGGTGGTGGGCACCGCCACGATCGGCAGTCCGCCGGTCCGCTCGCTGCGCAACGCGAGAATCTTGGCCAACCCGATCGCCGACCCGCCGCCGAGGGCAACGATCACGTCGACGCGAGCCGCCTGGGCCGCCCGATGGGCGCGCTCGGCCGACTCCGCCGGAACGTGCTGCACGACCTCATCGAACACCAGCACCGAACGGATGCCGGCGAGCACCGCCGCGGACCGCTCCAGTTCCCGCCGGGTCGCGATCACCATCACGCGCGGGGCGCCGGGGGTGCCGCTGGCGCCGGGGGTGCCGCTGGCGCCCAAGGTGCCCGCCGTAGCGATCACGCTCGCCGTGCTGGTGCCGGTGCCACCGGCCTGCACCGTGCCGCCGGCCTGCACCGTGGCCGGCTGCTCGCCGAGCACCTTGCCGAGCAGCTCGCCGGCCCGCCCGGTGCCGAAGAGCACGCGCTGTCGCTGCGTTCGATACTCGAAATCGAGGCCCGGCCCGACGGGCTGCTCCCTCACGGCACGCCTACGCGCGGGTCTGCATGGGGCGGGCCAGCCAGGCTCGGGCGGCGGCGACATCCGTGGCGGCGATGCCGTGACCGCCGTCGCGCAGCTCGCGGTCGACCTGGGCGCCGCGCCCGAGGAGGGTGGCGGCGGCCCGGTCGGCGCTCGCGAGCGGGGCCATCAAGTCGGAGCGTCCGTTGAGCATCAGCACCGTCGTGTCGGCGAGGTCCGTGGCCAGCGCGCGATCGTCGAGCGGGAACATGCCGGAGAACGCGACGACCCGGTCGAGCACGTCGGGGTGCAGCAGGGCCGTGGCCAGGGCGATGTTGGCCCCGTTGGAGAAGCCCACGGCGATAATGCGGCGCCCGCCGAGGTCGTAGTGCTGCCGGGCCCGGGCGATGAAACCGGCCAGTTCGCCGGCCCGCAGCACCACGTCCTCGACGTCGAACACGCCCTCGGAGAGGCGGCGGAACCAGCGCAGCATGCCGCCCTCGGTGACGCGCCCGCGCGGCGCGAGCACGGTCGCGCCGGGGTCGAGCGCGTCGGCAAGGGCGAGGATCTCCTGCTCATCACCGCCGGTGCCGTGCAGCATCAACAGCACGGGGGCGGAGACATCCGTCGGGTCTGAGCCGGGCGGGCCCGAGTCGCCGGATGCCGTCGGCGAACCCGCCCGGAAAACGTGCACCCAGTCGAGATCGGTCTGTGGGGAGTCGCGTTGCTCGGTCATCGAGGGTCCTACTTCTCCGCGACGAGGGCCGGGTTGTTCTCGCTCGGCAGGGTGATCGGAACGACGGCGCGCTCGATCTGGTCCCGGCTGGGCTCTAGCCACGGCGGCAGCTTGAGCGAGCGGCCCAGTTCCAGCAGTGGCTCGTCGATGTCGAAGCCGGGGGTGTCCGTCGCGATCTCGAACAAGACGCCGCCGGGCTCGCGAAAATAGATCGACGTGAAGTACTGCCGGTCGAGGATCGCCGTCACGCCGTAGCCGCGCGCGACGAGTTCCTGGCGCCACTGCTCCTGCGTGGTCTTGTCCGGCACCCGGAACGCGATGTGGTGCACGCTGCCGCCGGCGGTCAGGCCGACCTGTCCGTTCGGGTCGGCGAGGATGTCCACGATGTTGCCGGGGGCTCCGTCGCCGGCACCCACCCGGATGCGGTCGGTTGTCTCCTCGATCACGTGCATGCCGAGGTCGCGGGTGAGCACCTCGACGGTGCCGGTCGGGTCGGCGACGGTGAGCACCGAGGAATGCTGGCCGCGCACCGCGTACTCGGCGGGCACGGATGCCGAGTCCCACGGATTGCGCGGATCAACCGTCGACGAGGCCACGAGGTCCAGCTGCAGGCCGTCGGGGTCACGCAGGGAGAGGCGTTCCTCGTCGGCGGAGCGGCGCACGAATTCGGATTCGACGCCGAGTTGCCTGAAGTGGCCGGCCCACCAGCCGAGGCTGCCGGCCGGCACCGAGAACGCGGTGGACGTGGACTGGCCCGAGCCGGGGCGCCCGCTGGAGATGCCCGTCCAGGGGAAGAAGGTGAGCAGCGAACCCGGGCGGCCCGCGTCATCCCCGTAATAGAGGTGGTAGGTGCCGGGGTCGTCGAAGTTGACCGTTTTCTTCACGAGCCGCAGGCCGAGGCCGGTCACGTAGAAGTCGATGTTGCGCTGCGGTGCACCGGCAATCGCGGTGACGTGGTGCAGTCCGGAGGTGTGCGGAGTCACGGGGTCCCTTTCTGGCGGGAAGCTGGTCGGTATGCTGTTGGCGTCGGGTCTGGCATGCGCGTTCTGAGCTGCGCAGTCCGGCGTGATGCCGACTTCTATGCAAACACATGTTTCTGTGGATTCATTCCCAGGCTCGTGCAGCTCCCGCGCGAGGGCGAATGCGCCGCTCGGGCCGCCTCGGGCCGGGCCGACGGGACTACTCTCCCGGGCCGACATCCCAGGAACGCTCCGGCAAGTCCTCGAGCCAGTTCCCGACCGAATCGTCGTTCACCAGGGAGATGCTGCTCTCTGCGGGACACGCCAGCCCCGGCGGCACCGAGCACGACGCCTCGGAGATCAAATCCCGGCCTTCGGCGTCCTTCGGCGGTTGTGCACCCGCGTTCCCAAACATCGAACCCCCTCAGTCGGCTTTACCAGTGCGGTCGCCGGGGTCCGGGGCGACAGTTTGAAGGTACGCTCGCGGAGGATTCGCCGTCAAGCACTTCGAGAAACGGATACTGCCGCGAACTTGCCGCCGCCCCGTTCCGCAGTCTCCGCGCTGGCGCTGACCCGCGCCCCGGGAACCCGCCCGGAGGCTAACGGAGGCCGCAGCCGGGCCAGGGCCTGAAGCTCGATCTGCCGCACCCGGTCGCAGGACACACCGAAGTGCGCTCCGATCTCCCGCCGGGGCTTCGGGATGTCGCCGCCGAGGCCGTACCGCATGCTCAGGACGCTGGCTTCGCGGTCGGGCAGGAGGGAGAGGTGGCAGGCGAGGCGCTCCAGCAGGAGGGTGCGGCCGGCGGCGTCGCACGGGTCGAGCGCCGCGACATCCGAAATGGTGTCGCCGAAGGGCACGTTCTCGAGGCCGCTGCCGAGGTCGGCCCAGACCGGGGCGTCGATCGACCGCGGCTGGCCGGTGTGGTTCCGCAGCATCAGGATCTGTTGCGTGGTGAGCCCGCTGGCCTGGCCGAGTTCCGCGATGGTGCCGTCGCGGCCGAACCGCTGCCGCAGCCGGTGCTGCACCTGGTTGAGGGCGGTGAGCGCCTCGACCTGGTAGGCCGGGAGACGGATGGTTCGGGCCTGGTCGGCCAGCGCGCGTTGAATGCTCTGGCGGATCCACCAGGTGGCATAGGTCGAGAACTTGAAACCGCGGGTGTGGTCGAAACGTGGGGCCGCCCGGATCAGGCCGAGATTGCCTTCCTGGATCAGGTCGAGGAGGTCGAGCCCGCGGCCGGTAAAGTGCCGGGCCACGGACACCACCAGCCGGAGATTCGCGCAGATAAGGTGATTCATGGCCCGCCCGCCGTCGGCCGCGAGCCAGCGGAGCTCCTCCCCGAGGTCGGCGGCCCCCTCGCCGGAAGCACCCGGCCGCAGCCGTGAGAGTCTCTCCGCTGCGAGCAGCCCGACCTCGATGCGCTGGGCGAGCTCGATCTCATCCGTCTTGGTCAGGAGCGGCACACGGCCGATCTCGTGCAGGTAGGCGCCCACGGAATCGGCGGAGAAGCGGTGACGGGAACGGGAACGGCTCTCGGCGATGGTCATGCCGGTACCGTAGGCGCGGGCCGGGGTCGGGACCTCGGGGCCGACGCAGCGTGTGCAGAATCACCGCACGGGTCCGGCTGTGCAGGAACCCCGTGCGCCGACCGACCTCGAACGGGGAGTTTCGCTCGGGGCCGGGATCGACGATGATGAGCGGGCAGAGCCGTATCGAGTGGAGGGACGCGACTATGAGTGATGCAGAGTCAAACGATTCCGGCGAGAACTTTCTGCCCGACAGTGGCGGCGACAGCGGTGGCGACAGCGGCGACAGCGGCGACAGCGGCGGCGTTAGCGGCGG
This sequence comes from Cryobacterium sp. M23, assembly GCF_002929655.1. Taxonomy (NCBI): domain Bacteria; kingdom Bacillati; phylum Actinomycetota; class Actinomycetes; order Micrococcales; family Microbacteriaceae; genus Cryobacterium; species Cryobacterium sp. M23. Next base: position 64,409 of record NZ_PJJV01000080.1, on the reverse strand, counting down.
CGTCAGCGAGAGCGAGGTCGACGGCTACGAGGTCTACAACCCGCCGGCGGACCGCTTCCTCACCGCCCAGATGTGGTGGATAGCGAGCGAACTGGTGCGGCGGCATCCGCATCTCCGCATCTCCGGGGTGGAAGTCGACGAGGCCGACCGCCTCCTGATCGTGCATGACGAGCAGGACGGCATGAGCGTGCAGTGGGACCTCGAGGGCGGTTGCAAATTCCTGGTCAACGGGGTCGTGCAAAAAATCAGCTGGATCCAGATGCTGGCCGCGCTCAACCCGCACACGATCGTCAAGCGTATCGAGGTGGCGACCGGACTCGGCATCCCGAAGACCACACCGGCCACGTCCGCCCGGGCGCTGACCTACCGGGTGATCGCCAGCGCGCTGGCCACCGCGACCAACGACCGGTACGAGTGGTACGCGGTTCCGGCGCCCATGCTGCACGACGAAGATCCGGAGAACCCCGGATGCGAGTTCTTCCGCGACTTCCCCTCCACCGTTCGGGCGCGGGCCGAGTGTGTCGCGATGACCCTCGATGAGTTCGAGGCGGGCGGTCGCAGCGTGTACTTCTTCCAGCCGTTTTGGGCGCTGCTGCGCGACCTCGAGCCGATCGCGATCTTCGACTCTGCCGGGGTGGTACACACGACCTCGGGCGCCACGGCACTGATGCCCCTGTATGAGCGGCTCGACCGCAAGCTCGCGCTCGTGACCGCGCACGTGCTCGCCGACTACTTCCCCTGAACCGGGCGCAGGCACTCGGGCAGGCGAGCCGGCCCCCGCTGCGGAGAGGGCAAGCGAGCCGGTTAGCGGATGCTGCCGAGCTGGGTCAGCTTCGCATGCAGAGTCGAATCGCTGGGCTCCACCACGTGGGTGCCGTCCGGGAACAGGATCACCGGGATCTGGGTGCGGCCGCTGATCGCGTGGGCACGGTCGGCGCCGTCCCCCACGAGCAGGAGGTCGACGTAGTCGTAGTCGACGTTCCGCGCGTCGAGCAGTTTCTTCGAGCGGCGGCAGTCGCCGCACCACTCCGCCCCGAACATGGTCAGGCGCTGGGCGTCGGAAGCAGGGGGAGCGGCGAGGTCGGTCATGAACTCATCCTAGGTCGGCACCCTGAGTGCCCCGCGGGTCGGCGTGCGTGCGCCTCGTTTTGGGGCAGAGGGCCATCGTCGATGCCCTCGAGAACCGGTTTTTTGAGGCAGGCCGACTGCTAGGTTCAGTCTGAGCACGAACAGTTGGGGGACTGAACATGCATTCAGACCAGGATGCCGCACACGACTCAGGGGGACAACCGGCCATCGACCTGCCACGACCAGCAGCGCCTCATGCAGCGCCGGCGCCAGAATCAGCGCCAGAACCGGTGCCAGAATCCTCGATCGACGACCTCCTCGCCGACTGCGAGCGATCGAGCGCGAGCGGGAGCCATCTCGACGGTGTCGGGCAGGCCGAGGCGGTGCTGGCCCGGGCCGGCGCGACGCTGCTGCAGCAGGCGCAGGCCCGTGAACTGCTGGCGCTGCATCGGCTGCGACTGGGCGACTATGAGGCATCCGTTCAGCAGGGACTGTTGGCGCTGGAGTTCCTGGACGGCACCGGCGATCTGCTGCGGCAGTCCAAGGTGCACTGCACCCTGGTACTGGCCTACAGCGACACGGGGCTCTACGAACCGGCGCTGCGCCACGTGCTCGCGGCAGTGGAGACGGCCCGCGGCAGTGGCAGCGCCCTGGCCGAATTCTGGGCGCTCAGCCGTTCGTCGATGGTGCACGAGGGCATGGGCGAGTCCGAACGGGCGCTCGAACTGGGGCGGCAGGCGCTGGGCCTCACGCGCACGATCGACGACCCCGAGGCGCGGTTCGTGGGTCTCAACAACCTCGGTGACACCTGCCTGATCCAGGCTCAGCGGCAGAGCGCACAGGGCATGAACGTGGAGATGGGCCTGAAGCAGGCCCTCCTGCTCGTGCGGGAGGCCGTGGCCGTGGCCCACGCCCAACGGCACAACTTCTACGAGAGCATCGCCCGCACCAACCTGGTCAGCATCCTGATCGAACTCGGCGAGCACGAAGAGGCCCGCGAGCAGGCCGGCCGGGCCCGCCGTCTGGCGAAGGCGCACGGGTTCCGCAGTCTCGAGGAGAACAACGACGCGCAGCTGGCCGAGGTGGCCAGGGCCGAGGGTGACCTCGATGGGGCAACCGCGATGATGAACGCCCAGCTGCTGGTCGCCGCCCTCGACGACGATCCGGCTCTGCACATCAAGCTGCAGCAGGCCTTGTTCGAGATGCACAAGGAGTCCGGCCGGTTCGAGCAGGCGCTCGGGCACTTCGAGAAGTTGCACGCCCTGATCCTGAAACGCACGACCGAGACGGCCGGCATCCAGTCCCAGATGCTGATCAACACCCTGGGGATCGAGCAGGCCCGCCACGAGGCGGAGCGGTCGCAGCTCGATGCGGCGCGGCTGCGCATCCGTGCCGACGATCTGGACCACCAGGCGAACACCGACCCGCTGACCCGACTGCCCAATCGCCGGGCGCTCGACCGCCAGCTGCCGCCCCTGATGGGCCGCTCCCGTGACACCCGGCAACCGATCTGCGTGGCCATGATCGACATGGACCACTTCAAGCGGGTCAACGACGAGCACGGGCACGCCACCGGCGACCAGGTGCTGAACGCCATGGCCACCCTGTTGCGCGCCGTCACCCGGGACAGTGATATGGCCGTGCGCGTGGGCGGCGAGGAGTTCTTGCTCGTTTTCGCGGACACCACCCTGGAGTGTGCCGAGCAGGCGTGCGAGCGCCTGCTGGCCTCCGTTCGCGGCTACCACTGGGGTGCCCTGGCGCCCGATCTGGCCTGCACCGTGAGCGTCGGCCTGGCCGAACTCTCCCCGGACGAGACCGTGGCGGACTGGCTCGCGCGCGCCGACGCGGCCCTCTACCAGGCCAAGGATTCCGGCCGGGACCAGATGGTTACCGCCGTGGTGCTGTCGGCGGCGTAGAACCCGAGGAGCCCCCCATCCGAAGACCCGCATCCGGAGCCCCGTGCCCGGCCTTGAACCAAGTCGACGGAGATTTTGCCGAAAAGGGTCGGTTTGAGGCCGAAAACAGGGTTTATGGGCAAAATCTCCGTCGAATTCGTTAGGGGCGGAGGTGCTGCAGGGCCGCGGGCGGGGAAACGAACGACCCCCGATTCACGGCCGGCACTGACCCTCGAATGCGGCGGCGACGGATGCGGCGTTTCGCCCGTAGGCTCGACGCGGGGGTTTGTGCCTCGGGGGGCCCGGAAAACGGGCCTGCCGGAGCCCGACTTCATTGGCTGCACGACCGCACGATTGCACGGGGGAAACGCTTGAAACTGACGTCCGCACAACTGGACCGCGCCGCCGGCGTTCTGCTGGGCATGGCCTGTGGCGACGCCCTCGGCGCCGGCTACGAGTTCGGCCCGCCGCTCGCGAGCGACGCCGTGGTCACGATGAGGGGCGGCGGCGGGTTCGACTGGGCTCCCGGAGAGTGGACCGATGACACCTCCATGGCCGTGCCGATCGTCAACGCGATCGCGGCCGGTCAGGACCTCCGCGACGAGGCCGTGCTCGACGAGATCGTGGCTGCCTGGGTCGAGTGGGCCCGCACGGCACCGGACGTGGGCAACCAGCTGCGCGCGGTGCTCTCCCGAACCGAGCCCACGGCATCCGCGGTGCGCGTCGTCGCCCGCGCCCATCACGACCGGCACGGCCGCAGCGGCGGCAACGGTTCGCTCATGCGCACGGCGCCCGTGGCGCTCGCCTACCTCGACGACCCGGTGGCGCTCGCCGGCGTTGCCCGCACGATCAGCACGCTTACCCATTATGAAACGGATGCCGGCGACGCCTGCGTGCTCTGGTGCCTGGCCATTCGGCACGCGGTGCTCGAGGGCACCCTCGACGTGCGGGTGGGCCTCGACGCCCTGCCCGCCGACCGCCGCGCGCTCTGGGAGGCGCGCTTCATCGTGGCCGAGGCCGGCGTTCCCTCCGACTTCAGCCGGAACGGCTGGGTCGTGGAGGCGCTGCAGGCGGCCTGGTCGGCGATCAGCCAGCCGCGGAGCGCGCCGGGTGGCGCTTCCGGTGCGGGAACCGTCTCCGCCACCCCTGCCGGGCACCTGCAGGACGCCCTCGAGATCGCCGTGCGCGGCGGCCGCGACACCGACACGGTCGCCGCGATCGCCGGTGGGCTGCTCGGGGCGCGCTATGGCGCATCCGCGGTGCCGGCCGCCTGGCGCCGCATCGTGCACGGCTGGCCGGAGGGACTGCGCGCCGACGAATTGGTGCGCCGCGGTGTGCTGGCCGCCCGCGCCGACGGTGGGCGGTCCCGGTGGTCGGGCGTGTCGAGGTCCCCGGGGCTGGCCGAGCGCCGCGACCGGGCCAGCCCCGACCGGAACGAGCCTGGTGCAGCCAAGCGCCGCGACCGGGCCAGCCCCGACCGGAACGAGCCTGGTGCAGCCAAGCGCCGCGACGTGGCCGTGCTCGACCGTCGGTCCCGCAAAGACCGTGCCGCCACCACTTGGCCTACCGCCGATCACCTGCCCTACTCCACCTCCGGCGACATTTCCACCTTCGTGCGGCACCCGCACGACGATGGCGTCTGGCTCGGTGCGATCGGCATCCTGGGTGACCTGCCAGCGGAAATCGACGCCGTCGTGTCGCTCTGCCGGGTCGGCCGCACCCAGGTGCCCGGCCGCATCCGTGCCGAGAACAAGGTTGCGGTCTGGCTGATCGACGAGCCCGCAGAGAAGGCCAACCCCAACCTCGACTTCGTGCTCACGGACACCGTCGATGTCATCGCGGCCCTGCGCGCCGAGGGACGCACCGTGCTCGTGCACTGCGTGCAAGCGGTCAGTCGCACGCCCGCGGTCGGTGCGCTCTACGCGGCGAGACACCGGGGGATCCCGATCGAGCAGGCGCTGCGCGAGGTGACGGATGTCCTGCCGCACGCGCATCCGAACATCGCGTTCCTGCAGGCGCTCGCGTCTGAGGCTTGAGCGATCGGCCTGCAAAAACAAGCCGGTCTCAGGGTCGAGGGCCATCCGGGTCGAGGGGAGACGCGGCATCCGGTTGCGCGCCCAGGTTGATGCTCTCCGCGGTCGGATTCGTGAACGGGACCGCGCCGAGCGCCTCCGAGGAGGTGCGCACCGGGCCGACGGTGCGCTGGCGCAACGGGTCACGACGCAGATCCACATAGAGCGACACGCACAGCCCGATGATGATCAGAACGAACGGAGTCGCCGCGAGGATGGTGAACGTCTGCAGGGCACCCAGCCCGCCCACGAACAGCAGAACCGCAGCGACGGCGCCGGTGAGGGTTGCCCAGAGGATCACCAGCGGCTTCCAGGGCTCCTTTCGACCGCGACTCGACAGCGTCCCGAGCACGAGAGCGCCCGCATCCGCCCCGCTGACGAAGAACACGGCGGTGAGCACCATCACTACGAGAGCCGAGCCGATGAAGAACGGATACTGCTGCAACGCCGCGAAGAAGCCGGCCGCCGCACTGCCGGTGCCGGCGATGTCGACACCGTTCAGCTGCAGGTTCAACCCCATGCCGCCGAAGACGACGAACCACAGGATGCTGACCCCCGTCGGCACCAGAAGCACGCCGAGAATGAACTCACGTATGGTGCGGCCGCGGGAGATCCGGGCGATGAAGGTGCCTACGAACGGGGTCCAGGAGATCCACCACGCCCAGTAGAAGATCGTCCAGCTCGCCAGCCACTCCTCGCCGCCGAACACCGCCGAGTGGAAGCTCATCGGTACGAGATCGGCCAGATAGACGCCGATCGACGACGGCAACAGGTTCAGGATGAAGACGGTCGGGCCGACCACAAAGACGAACACGACGAGTAGGGCCGACAGCACCATATTGGTGTTGCTCAACCACTTGATGCCTTTCGCCACCCCGCTCGCCGCGGAGAACACGACCCCCACGGTCAGCACGCAGATAATGATGATCGGCACGACCGTTCCGGGTTCCTCCTCGAATTGCCCGGAACGAAGCAGTGAGACACCGGCCGCGATCTGCAGTGCGCCCAGACCGAGCGACGTCGCCGAACCGAACTGGGTGCAGATGATCGCCAGGATGTCGATCGGCTTGCCCCAGCCCTTGCCCTCGATCCGTTCCTTGCCGAACAGGGCCTGAAACGGAGCGCTCATCAGGTTGCCGCGGCCCATCCGGTAGGTGGAGTAGGCCAGGGCCAAGCCGACCACCGAATAGATCGCCCACGGATGCAGACCCCAGTGGAAGAAGGTGTACGCCATGGCCGCGTTGGCAGCCTCCGGGCTGTTCGCCGCCGCGTCGACGAACGGCGGCGGCGTCGCCAGGTGGGTGACCGGCTCGTACACGCCGAAGAACATCAGCCCGATCCCCATGCCTGCACTGAACATCATGGACACCCAGGAGACCGTCGAGAACTCGGTGCTCTGCCCGTCGCGGGAGAGCGGAATGCTGCCGTACCTCCCGAAGGCCAGCACCAACGAGAAGATGACGAAGCCCGACGCCCCGAGAATGAACAACCAGCCGAGGTTGCCGGTTACCCAGCCGAGAACGGATGCCGAAACGTCACCCACGGCCTCGGTGAACAGCACCCCGACCAGACAGATCACCACGATGATGCCGGCGGAAACGCCGAAAACCGTTTTGTCGATGGTGCCCAGGCCCTCTCGGTGCGGTTCACTGACCGCGTCCCCGAGTTCCGACTCGATGCCATCTGCTGATTCCTTGGACATATCGCTCCTCGGTGATCGAACACCCGTCGATCGGACAGTTCCCGTCACGTCACTGCCGCCAAAGGTGCGAGAAGAAAACTGCTTGCGGCTCGCCTAAACGCTACGCGGATGGCGCGGCGATTACTATAGTGGCCGCTATGGCTGACCTCGGAGAATTCGAACCGGCCCAACCGGCCCTCTACACCGGCAAGGGCGATTCCGGCCGCACCACCTTCGGCCGGCACGGCGACGTGGCCAAGACCGACGTGCGTGTCGCCGCCTACGAAGCCTGCGACGAGGCCAACGCGGCCGTCAGCTTTGCCATGGCTGCCGGTGGCCTGCCCATCGAGGTGACCAGTACGCTCGCCAGCGTGCAGAACGACCTGTACGATTTGGTGGCCGACCTGTCCGTGCCCCTCGACGACCCCGAGCCGGCGCCGGCACGCATCCGCGAGTCGCACCTTGCCCGGCTCGAGCGTGCCGTCGATCACTTTGCGCAGCAGGCCGCCGACCTGAGCGGCTTCGTTCTCCCCGGCGGAACGGTCGCAGCCGCACTGCTCTACCAGGCGCGTGGCGTCGTGCGCCGTGCCGAGCGAGCGGTGTGGGTTGCCATCGACCTGCACCCGACCTCCGTCGACCCGCTCACCGCGCGGTACCTGAACCGGCTGTCGTCCCTGATGTTCGTGCTGGCCCGGGGAGCCAACGCCGAGCACGGCGACGTGATGTGGGTGCCCGAGGCTTCGGCTCGGGCGATGGCGCAGGAAGAGGTTGGCGACGACCGTCCGGAAACGGGTGCCGGCGGCGCCTGACGGTGCTGCTCTCCGAGATCGGCGACGCGGCCGCCCGCGTAACCTCCGACCTGGCCGCAGGCGAGCCGCAAGCGGCAGCACGATGAGCACGAGTACCAGCACCAGTACCAGCGCCATGAATCCCCCGGCGGATGCGTCCGCGGTCGACGGTCAGCGGTGGGCGCTCAGCGCGTGACGGTCAGGAAGGTGTCGCCCGACTCGAGCTGGGCGCCGGCCGTGACGGCATCCGCCAGCGTGATGTTCTCCGCCTTCTGTTCGAGGATGATCACGGGCACGATCGGGTTGCGTCCGGTGGCCTCGATGGCCGACACGTCCCAGGTGACGATGATGTCGCCGGCAGAGACGTGGTCGCCCTGCTGTGCGCGCAGGGTGAAGCCCTCGCCGTGCAGTTCGACGGTGTCGATCCCCAAATGCACAAGCACACCCAGACCGTCGGGGGAGACGATCACGTAGGCGTGCGGGAATACCTTGAGCAGCGTGCCGCTGATCGGGGCGATGGCGTCGACCACGCCGCGGGGCGGGTCGATCGCGGCGCCCGGGCCCACGATGGCCTGGGCGAAGGTGGGGTCGGGCACCTCGGCGAGCGCCACAGCGCGGCCGGGCACAGGGGAAAGGACGATCACGGGGGCGACCACGGAGGCGCTCACGGGTGCGGCCGGGCTCATAGCAGGTCCTCGATGTCCTCGGCCAGGTTGTCGGCTTCGGGGCCCACGACGACCTGCACAATGGTGCCGGAACGGAAGACACCGTGCGCTCCGGCGGCCTTGAGCGCCGCCTCGTTCACGGCCGCGGGGTCGGTCACCTCGGTGCGCAGGCGAGTGATGCACGCCTCGATTTCGACGATGTTGGTTTTTCCGCCGAGGGCGGCCAGGATCTGCGCGGCTTTGCTAGTCATCTTCTGTTCCTTCTGTGGTGGGCACTGCGACGGGCTCATCGACTGCGATTCGATCGAAGACCCGGGCCGCACTCGGTGTTGACAAGTGGGGTCCCTGCCTTCATGATCTAACTATTGGATCGTACCAGTACGGACCACTCAGCGGAAGTGGTACTACACCACTCGGGCTCGACGCCGACCGAACCGATCAACAAGTGAAAGGCAACGCCATGAGCCAGACCCAGGAGGAGAGCTCAATGCTCGCAGCCGGGCCGGTGTCCAAGCAAACGCAGCTGCGCTCGATCCTGCAGGATCTGGTCGAGGAGACCCTGGCTCCACACGCCGCGATTCCGCCCGAGCGCAAGCTGATGGCGAAATACGGCGTCAGCCGGTCGACCGTGCGGGAGGCCATCCGTCAGCTGGTCGAGGAGGGTCTGCTCTACCGCATCCAGGGCAAGGGCACCTTCGTGGCGGGCGAGCGCGTGCAGAGCGATCTGCATCTGGCCTCCTTCACCGAGGACATGCGCCGCCGCGGTCTTGTTCCGGCAACACTCCTACTGGCCACCGCGCTGATCGAGGCACCGCTCGATGTGCGGGCGGCACTCGGTCTGGGCGCGGGCGCCCGGGTGCAGGTCGTCGAACGGCTCCGGCTGGCCGGCGGCACCCCGATGGCCCTCGAACGCGGCTACTATCCGGCGGAGCTGCTGCCGAATCTTGGCGAGCAAGACCTCACCCGCTCCCTGTACGCGACGTTCGCGACCGAATACGGCCTGCGCATCGACAACGCCGAGCAGGCGGTCTGGGCGGATGCCGCCGGTCCCCGACTCGCGGAGACGCTGGGCGTCACCGCGGGGGCGCCGCTCATCGTCTTCCGTCGCACCTCGTCGGCGGGGTCAGCCGCCATCGAGTACGTCACGTCCTGGTACCGCGGTGATCGCTACCAGATTCACATGACCCTGAATCTCCGGCACCAGCTCTGATCTCCGGCCCGGCATGAGGCCGGGCCCCACACACCACACCCATCACAGGAGGAATTCATGTCCAGCATCACCGAAGACGCCGGGACGCGACGAAAAATACCGGGCCTGGGCCAGGCTCAGCGAGTCGGCCGCAGCCTTATGTTGCCCATCGCGGCGTTGCCTGCCGCCGGGCTGCTTCTCCGCATCGGTCAGCCTGACCTGCTCGGCGCCATTCCGGGCTTCGAAACGGGCGGAGCCGTCATCGCGTCGGCGGGCGGGGCGCTGTTCGGGGCCCTCCCGTTGCTCTTCGCGGTCGGCGTCGCGATCGGCTTCGCGAAGAAGTCCGACGGCTCGACCGCCCTCGCGGCCGTGGTCGGCTATCTCGTCTTCTCCAAGGTCGGTGAGGCGATGTCGCCTCTCGTACTGGGGCTGCCGGCCAAGGGTGACCCCCAGGTGCTCGTCGATTACAGCGTGCTCGGCGGCATCCTGATGGGTATCGTCTCTGCGGTGCTCTGGCAGAAATATCACCGCATCTCCTTGCCCAGCTACCTCGCCTTCTTCGGTGGCCGACGCTTCGTCCCGATCATCACCGCCGTGGTGGCGCTCGCACTCGGTGTTCTGCTCAGCTTCGTCTACCCGGCCTTCGCCGGCGGATTGACTGCCTTCGGCGATGTCGTCACCTCCAACGACATCTGGGGCGGCTTCCTGTACGGCACCACCAACCGGCTGCTCATCCCCGTGGGGCTGCACCACATCCTCAATTCCGTGGTGTGGTTTGTGATCGGCGACTACAACGGCGCCAGCGGCGACATCGCGCGGTTCTTCGCCGGCGACCCCACCGCCGGAACCTTCATGACCGGGTTCTTCCCGATCATGATGTTCGCCCTGCCCGCTGGAGCCCTGGCCATCTGGCATGAGGCGAAGCCGTCCCAAAAGAAGATCGTCGGCGGCATCATGCTCTCCGGTGCCCTCACCGCCATGCTCACCGGCGTCACCGAGCCCCTCGAGTTCTCGTTCATGTTCGTGGCGTTCCCCCTCTTCGTCATCCACGCGTTCCTCACCGGAACGTCGATGGCCCTGGTGAACGCACTGGGCATCCGCGACGGTTTCAGCTTCAGCGCGGGTCTGTTCGATTACGTGCTCAACTTCGGCCTCGCCGAGAAACCGCTCCTGCTCATCCCGATCGGGCTAGCGTATGGCGCGATCTATTACTTCCTGTTCCGCTTCGTGATCCGCAAGTGGAATCTGAAGACCCCCGGCCGCGGCGACGACGAGGTGCCCGACGCCAGTGCGCCGGACTCCGCCTCCTCGACGTCGGTCTAGTCCACACAATCCGGAATCTGGAGTACGAAAAATGGCTGAAGTAGTTTTTGTTGACAGTAAGGCAGCGGCGGGAACGCTCGCGGCGGCATCCATTCGCGCACTGATCACCCAGAAGCCCGACGCGGTGCTGGGTCTGGCCACCGGCTCGACCCCGCTCTCGGTCTATGCGGCGCTCGCCGCCTCCCTGGCGGAGAACCCGATGGACGTCTCCCGGGTGCGCGGCTTCGCACTGGACGAATACGTCGGCCTGCCCGCCGACCACCCGGAAAGCTACCGCTCCGTGATCACCCGCGACGCCGTCGTGCCGATCGGCCTCACGCCCGGGAACATCCAGGTGCCGAACGGCGACCTGGCCACGATCGAGACCGCGGGCGTCGACTACGAGGCAGCCATTCGCGCCGCCGGCGGCATCGACGTGCAGATTCTCGGCATCGGCCGCACCGGGCACGTCGGGTTCAACGAGCCGGGGTCGTCGTTCGCGTCGATCACGCGCATCAAGACCCTCGCCGAGAAGACCCGCGTCGACAACGCGCGGTTCTTCGCATCCCCCGACGACGTGCCGATCCACTGCATGACGCAGGGTCTGGGCACCATTCTGCGGGCCCGGCACCTCATTCTGCTGGCCTTCGGCGAGGAGAAAGCGGATGCCATCGCCGCCGCCGTCGAGGGACCGATCACGTCGAGCAAGCCGGGATCCGTCATCCAGCTGCACCCGCATGTGACGGTCATCGTCGACGAGGCCGCCGCCTCCCGGCTGGAGAACCTCGCCTACTACAAGTACGCCTGGGCCAATAAGCACGCCTGGCAGGGGATCTGACGCAGCACTCCCTGACTCGACCCTGACCCCCGTTCCTGCAACTCGCTGACTCCTGGAGACACCCTCATGACCCCGCCCGCACCCACCCCGGTCGACTCGATGCTCCTCGCTGCCCGGGCCGTGATCGCACCCGATGCGGTGCACACGCCGGGGTGGGTGGACATCCGTGCGGGGCTGATCGTGGCCTGCGGCGCGGGGGAGCCGCCCCGCCCTCCTGACCACGTCTTCGAGCAGAGCACCCTGGCGCCCGGCTACGTCGACATCCACACGCACGGCGGCGGCGGCAGCAGCTTCAACGACGCCGACACCGACGCAGCCGTGGCGCGGATCACCGCGACCCACCGGGCCCACGGCACGACCACGATGATGGCCAGTCTCGTCACCGGTCCCCTCGACGAAGTCGAGCGCACCGTGGCAGCCCTGGCCGGGCTGGTCGAACGGGGAGTGCTGGCCGGAATCCATCTGGAGGGCCCGTGGCTGAGTCCGGCTCACCGCGGGGCCCACGACGAGAGCTTGTTGCGCGAGCCTGATACTGAGACCGTCGACCGGTTGATGCGGGCGGGGCGAGGCACCGTGCGCATGGTCACCATCGCGCCTGAACTGGAAGGCGGGCTAGCGGCCGTGACGCAGATCGCGGGCCACGGGGCCGTGGCCGCGATCGGGCACACCGACGCGAACTACGACCTGACGCGGCAGGCGATCGCGGCGGGGGCCACGGCAGGAACGCACGTATTCAACGCGATGCGGCAGATTCACCAGCGTGAGCCCGGCCCGGCTCTCGCCTTGCTTGAAGACCCGAACGTCTTCGCCGAGCTCATCGCCGACGGCGTGCACCTGCACCCGGCCGTCGTGCGGTTCATCATCGAAAGCCCGTCGCGGCCCGTCTTCGTCACGGATGCCATGGCCGCCGCCGGCGCGGACGAAGGCGCCTACAAGCTCGGCGGCCTCGACGTGAGCGTCGCTGACGGCGTGGCGCGCCTGGCCGACGGCACGATCGCCGGCAGCGTGCTCACCCTGAGCGAAGCCGTGGGCTACGCCGTGCACACCGCCGGAGTGCCATTGGCCGTCGCGGTGCGGGCGGCCACCCAGAACCCGGCCGACATGATCGGCCTCCCGGACCGCGGTCGGCTCGCCGCCGGCCTCCGCGCCGACCTGATCGTGCTCGACGCGGGCCTGTGTGTCACGGCGACGATGCAGGCCGGGGTGTGGTGCGCGGAGTAGCACCCGCTCCCCGCTAGTGCCCCGCCCGCTCCCGCCCGCTCCCTCCCGTCCGGTCCCGCCCGCCCCCGTCCGCTCCCGCTGCCGTTCCTTCGCCAAGCCCCGAACGAATTCGACGGAGATTCTCATGAAAAAGTGCCTGGGAGGCCCATTTTCGGGCGTTTCAGGCAAAATCTCCGTCGAATTGGTTCGCGCAGGCTGTCCGAGAACCGAGCGGGATTCGAGGGCATCGAGCTCATCGCCGCGTTCGACCGGGACTCCAGCACGGCGGAACGCGACGAGGTGCTCCGCCTGGCCGGACTTCGCTGCCCGGTCTCGGACAACCTGGGCAACGCAACGCCCGTCATCGTGCGGCTCGCTGCCCCGGCCGAGCTGGCGGCAACGTTCGCCCCCGTGTAGCGACGGATGCTGTGGGCTGGGCGGGTAGGCATCCGTTTCAGCCTGCTCGACCGGCGGGCCACCCTAGATCAGCCGGCCGCTACCGCACCTTCAGCAGGATCGGGGCGGTGGGGCTCGCCTGCTGGAACTCGACCGTCTGATGCCTGGACTTGAGGAAGTCCGAGAACTGATTGAAGCCCAGCGCGCGTTCCTGAAACGTCGGGTCCAACCGTCGCATCGTGCTCTTCAGCGTGGCGGCATGCTGCCACTCCAGGTGGTTCGCGGCGAGGTGTTCCATCGCCCGCAGCAGCAGCGCCGTCGCCGCTTTCTTGGCCCTGGGGCTGAGATCGAGATCGACTGGCGGCACAGCGGGGCCGGCGGATGGCGCGGTCTGCCGAGGCGTCGCATCCGTCAGCGTCTGAGCCTTGCTCGTGGCGACGATCTTGGCGACCGGGGGCTTCTTCGGCGCCGTTTTCTGGGTTGCGGGTTGGGATTGGGCGACGGATGCCGTCACCACCGACGGCACCGGAGTGACGGGCGTCACGCGCATGACCCCGGGCAGCGAATCGTAGTCCGCGAACGTGTCGCAGGCCGCGGCCAGCGCGCTGCTCGTTGAGCCGGACACCCCGATGCCGATCACGACCCGGCCCAGCTGCTTGCAGCGCTGCACGAGCGGGATGTAGTCGGAGTCGCCGGCGACGATCACGATGTGGGTGAGATCGTCCAGGCGGAACAGGTGTTCCATCACGTCGATGGTCAGAGCGATGTCGGCACCGTTCTTCAGCGTCGACACGGCCGGGAACAGTTGGGTGAGGTTGACGGCACGATCGACCAGTTGCCTCCGGTAGCGCGCATTGACCGGCGCCGACCAATCGGCGTAGGCGCGGCTGACCGCGATCGGCCCGATGGCCGCCGCGTAGTCCAGGATCGCCCCGACGTCGACCAGGGCCTGCTGGATGTGCGTGGCGACCTCGGTCGCGGGCTGAATCGACACGCGGTTGCGCACCTTGTCCCGGCCGAAGGCGCCGTCGCCGTGCAACTGGTTGTACCGCGAGATGACGATGTTGTCGAAGTCGAGATAGACGCCGACTCGCGGATGCGATTGCTCAGACATGCGGATGCTCCTCCAGGGTTGATCTCCAAGACGAGCGTCGTGCAAGTCCCCCGGTTACAGCATCGCGGATGGGGGAGCGGGCCAGTGACTTCCGGTGCCGCACAGGACCCCCAGAACGGGAGGTCGGGCTGCCCCTCGGCCCTCACCGCACACCCCCGACCACTCCTCCACAAAACCACTTTGACCAGCTTATTCACACTCCCGTGCCACGGCCGTTGAATGTCAGTGGCACCCCGTAACGTGACTGCTATGACCACCTCAGTCAGCACCTCGCAGGCCCAGCTCGGCTCGCGTTTCGACGCGATAGCCGCCGTCGACCGCAGCCTCGCGCGGGGCTTCGCACAGCGGGCCGACCTGATCGATGACGCCCGCAGGTTCAGCGAAGCCACGGCCGCGAGCGCTCCCCGCAACACGAGCTCCCGGTGGGAACCCGACGAGATCGCCCGGTGCGAATTCTCGAGCGAACTGGCTTGCACCCTGCGTATTCCTGCACCCACTGCCGAGGGTCTGATCGCCGAGTCCCGGGCCCTGGCCGAAAACCTCCCCGGCACCCGGGCGGCGCTGCAAGCCGGCGAGATCAGCTACCGGCACGCCCAGGTGATCATCGGGCAGGCCGTCTCGGTGCCCGCCGCGGCGCTGCCCGATTTCGAGGAGGCGCTGCTGCCGGCCGCGCGCGCTCTGACGGCGGCCAAGCTCAAGCACAAGGCCCGCGTGCTCCGCGAGCGCCTGCACCCGGAGTCCATCACCGCCCGGCGGGAGAAGTCCTTCGCGGAACGCACCTCCTGGGTGCAGGCGGAACCCGACGGAATGGCGACGCTGAGCCTGACCACGAGCGCCGACGTCGTGCACGCCATCTTCGCCCGGGCGAACGACGCCGCGCGCAGCCTGCAGGGGCCGGGGGAGCCGCGTTCCCTCACCCAGGTGCGCACCGACGTGATGACCGATCTGCTGATCGACGGGGTGACTCCGTCGGGAATCGGCAAGGGCATCCGTGCCACGGTCCAGATCACGGTCCCGGTGATGACCCTCCTCGGCCACAGCGAAGAACCCGGCTACCTCGAGGGCTACGGGCCGATTGACCCCGACACGGCCCGCGACCTGGCCTCGCGAGCACCGAGCTTCACGCGCATCCTGGTTCATCCCGAAACCGGGGTCGTGCTCTCGGTCGGCCGCACACGCTACAAGGTGACGAAAGAGCTCCGGCGGTTCCTCCGCCTGCGCGACGAAACCTGCCGCTTCGCCGGTTGCAACCAGCCCGCGCGCGGCGCCGACCTCGACCATACCCATGAATGGCAAGACCTCGGCCACACCGCCCACGACAACCTTGCCCATCTCTGTCCGGGCTGCCATGCGTTGAAGACGGAGACCGGGTGGACGGTGAAACAAGAGCCAGGCGGCATCCTCACCTGGCACTCACCGACCGGACGCCCATTCGTGACGGAACCGGCCACCCCGATCGCCACTCCGGGTGCACCCTCGGGTGCGTCTCGGGCCGGCGCCGGGCCGCCGAGACCCGCCCGGCCGCCGCTGCCCGATGAGGCCCCGTTCTAACCAGCGCCGTTCTGACCGGCCCCGTTTCGATGCGAACGGATGCCCGACCGCCGCTACCAGGTGTCTGGACTACCGCTACCATCAAGCGCTATCAAGCGCTATCAAGTGCTATCAAGCGCTACTCGCCACAGGGCTTGCCCGGGATTGACAAAGGTGCGTCGTGGCAACTCGATGGTTTGCGCGCGACCGTGGGAGAGCGCGTACGTTCCGGTAGTGATCGTCCGCGTCGTTTTAGCCGTAACGAACCTGATCAATCAGCCGCTGCAATGACCTCTGAAGTGACGCGAACCCCTCCGGTTTCCGAGTCACCGTGGCCTCGTCCATGTAGACGTCCCGGCGAATCTCGAGCATCACCGAACTCACGCGTGCATCACTGCGGTAGTGCTTGAGCGGCACGTACGAGCCCGCGAACGGCGCATTGGCGTGCGCGTCGAGGTCAGGGAAGCATCCGCCAACCGTGGCCAGAAGGTCGACGGATGCGTGGAACGGCTCCGACCCGACGCAGAGCGGTGCCCGGTAGCCGCCGCCGTGCAGCTCATACGACAGCTCGGCCTCCGGGTAGGAATGAACGTCGAAGATCACGGCTCGCCCGTGCACGGCCAGTGTCGCGTCCACGCGCTCGGTGAACCGGGCCGAGTAGGTGGTGAAGTAGTCCATCAGGAGCTTCTCGTCGGCGGCGGACACCCGCCGGATCTCCTGTCGCCGTGGGTGTAGAGCACGCCCATGCCGACCGCGTTCATCTCCTCGGTTTCGTCGGGGAACCGCTCCACGTCGACCGCGAACCGGGAGAGCCCGTTGATGACCGCGCTCGCGCCCGTGATGGCGGCGACGAGTTCGTCGGTGAAGTGGTCGGTCATGACGTCTTTCTCGGCCTCCAACTCGGCCGGTGAGATGACATAGGAGTGCAGGTGCTTCGCCGGAATGGCACGCCCGCCGTGCGGTGCGTGCAGGATCACGGGTGACGTCGCCGAGTTGTCGATCGGGCGGAATAGCGCGGTTTCGGTGTGGGTGGTCATCGGGTGCCTCCAGGCCGTGACGGTCCCGGTCGGAAGGAGTTCAGGGTCTCAGGGGCCACCGACATTCGGTCACTGATGCTCCGTGGCCCCAGCTCTGGGGTGAAAGGAATGCACCACAGGAGACGTTCCGAGCAGAGACAAACTCCTGTTCTGGGCCTACCTTGGCGCGCAAGCGGGGTCATCTCGGGCTGCGACTGGAGCAACAAACAGAACGAGGGGGCCGCATGACTCGTGCGAAATGGCAACTGGAATCAGCCGATGAGTTCCGGAACGGACCCCAGGCCAAGGTGGTCGACTTCTGGCGTTTCGGGATGGGAGATGCGCGAACGAACAATCTGCGCGGCTACCTGGCCGAGTACGTGGTTGGCCTCGCCGTAGACGCAATTCCCGCGAGTCGAGTCGAGTTGGACGCGTACGACGTGCTGGCGCTCAGCGGCACCCGCATCGAGGTCAAGACCTCAGGCCTTGTTCAGGCCTGGAATGAGTCTGATCCGCGTTCTC
Organism: Cryobacterium sp. M23; assembly: GCF_002929655.1. Lineage (NCBI taxonomy): Bacteria > Bacillati > Actinomycetota > Actinomycetes > Micrococcales > Microbacteriaceae > Cryobacterium > Cryobacterium sp. M23. The sequence continues at coordinate 47,133 of NZ_PJJV01000080.1, read as the reverse complement.
AAACAAAACCGCGTTGGAAAGTGCGAAAGGGAAACGCCCACACTGACATTGGTGGGAAGCCGAAGCGACTTCACGCCGATGTGTATGTCTTTGCCTTGGTTACGTCGACCTGTTTGGCCGATTACGACCCGCTCGACCTCGATAAGTGGGAGTTCCGGGTGGCGAGCCGCTGGCAGATCGACGAGTTTGATCGGTCCACATTCACGCCGAGCAATTTGACCGTCGATGGAATTCAACCGGTTCGTTGGGCCGGACTCAAGGATGCCATAGCCGCGGCTTGGCCCCAGTCCGTGACCGACGAGATGTCGCTATTCGTTGCCATCAAGTTGGCCAAGGAGCGCCTCGGAGAGCGTAGCCAGGCTGGAATTGGGTCTTAGCACATGGAATCAAAGCATTTCTGGCAACCGCGCGCGCTTCTGAAGGAGTTGGAATCAGCAGGAGATTGGCCGCGTCTTGCGACAGTTTTCCTGACGCTCGAGTAGTCATCGATTCTGCAAGGGCGGCCCGCCCGTTCTGGGGCTGTAGTCAGCGTTCCCCGCCCGCTAGATTCGGCCCAGGGAATCGGGGGATCCATGAGTATTGAGGCGCCATCGATGAGGCAGCCTTCCACGCTCTTCCGATTAAACAGTGACGTAAAGGCGCCGTGGCATTCAGGACGACGGGTTGTTGAGACCGCTCTCGTTTTGTGCCTGATCCTCCCTCTTTCGGCGTGCTCAGGTTCGCGTCCGAATATACGAGAGGAGGCAATGTTTGAGGCCAGGATCACCATAGAGAAGGTCTCCGCCCTAGCCATCGAAAGCGCCATTGGCCACAACCTCGACAGCTACTTGGATGCGGTGTCCACAGGAGACGTCTGGCCCAAGCCGGCGTTCGCCACAATCCGCGAAGACACAGATGAACAGACGCCCGGTTGGGCTCGCGGAGCGGCGTTCGGCGCGGTAGTCGATCGATCAATGTCCTACCCGAAGGTGCTGGTTAGCTACGCCGCATCGGGGCAAAGCTCCACCGGAAGTGGATTCAATTCGAGGGTTGCCAACGTGTTGGTCTGCGTCAGCATCGAGGTCGAGTTCGTGGGCGACCGGGTTGATGTCTATATGCCCCCTTCTATCGCTGCCGTGGAATGTCCCGCCGACGTACAAAAATACTTCGGCGGGAACGAATTGGTCACGCTTGACGAGGTGTTTGCCGCATCTCCATGACGTTAGCGGCGGCCCAAAGTCACCGACTTTCGATAGCGCCAACCGCCACGGTGGCTGAAGACGGCTGTGAGGGGTCGCAAATCGACCTTCCTGAGTCGATTGAAGGTCGATTTCTGACCCCTCACGGCTTCGGCAGGGCGAATCAGGAGCCTCCGAATCGGTGTGGAGTCTGTTCCAGACCTGCCGCAGGCATCCATATTCACTGCCGCGACACCCCCACTGGGGACAAAAAAGCAGGCCAAAGCCCTCTTTCGCGGCGCGCCCCCACCTAGGCTTGAACTTTGCAGTAAAGCCAATCAGTTGGGGGACTGAAGCGTGAGTTCGGATAATGTGTTGCTCGCAACGGGGCGCTGGTCGTGGCGCACTGCGGGATCCTGATGGGCACGGTTTCCCTCTACCTGGTCGCGGTCTCCACTGTGCTGGCGCTGATCGGGTTCGTGCTGCGAACGGTGAGGCTCCTCCGGGACGCCCGGCGGGAGGCGGACAGGCTGCAGTACATGCAGATGTCTCCCCTGTGACGCCGGCTGAGCACCGCGCTGCCTCGGACTGACCGGCTCGTCTCGACCCTCAGTCGCGGAAGGTGAGCGCCAAAGCCCGATCGGCCTCGACACTCGCCCGGTGAAGTTCTTGATTAGCGGCCATTTCGGGGCGACGGCGGATGATGAGCCAGACGATGCCGAGCCCGATGAACCACACCGGCGTCACGACCAACGCCTGCAGCGTATCCGTCTTCTGGGTGAGCGCCCAGATCAGGAATACGAAGAACGCGAGCAGGACATAACTCATGTACACGCCGCCGGGCATTTTGAACTTGGATGCTGCGTGCAGCGCCGGGCGGCGCTTGCGATACACGATGTAGCTCACCACGATGATGGTCCACACGAAGATGAACAGCACCGACGCCATTGTTGTCACCACGGTGAACACGGCCATGATCGATGAACTCGAATACAGTAGCACAGCCGATATGAGCAGGAACATGCACGAGAACAGCAGGGCGTTGGCCGGCACCTTGTGGCGGGTCAGACGTTGGAACCGCCCCGATGCCGTGCCCTCGACCGACAGCCCGAAAAGCATTCTGGATGTTGAATACAGACCGGAGTTCGCTGAGGATGTCGCGCTCGTGAGCACGACGAAGTTGATCACGGCCGCGGCCCCGCCGAGCCCTGCGAGGGCGAACATCGCCACGAACGGGCTCACATCGGCGCGGACCTCACGCCACGGCGTGACCGTCATGATCATGATCAAGGCGAGAACGTAGAACAGCATGATGCGAATGGGAATGGAGTTGATTGCCTTGGGAAGGTTCTTCTCCGGGTGCTGCGCTTCGGCGGCCGTGGTGCCCACGAGCTCGACCCCGAGGAACGCGAACACGGAGAGCTGGAAACCGGCGATGAACCCCATCGGGCCGGTCGGGAACATCCCGCCGTCGTTCCACAGGTTGGTGAAACTCGCCGGGGTGCCGTTGGGGGACTGGAACTGAGTGAACACCATCACGAGGCCCACGACGATAAGCGTGACAATTGCCACGATTTTGATCAGCGCGAACCAGAACTCGGTCTCGCCGAACGCCTTGACGCTCGTGAGGTTGAAGCCGAGCAGAATCGTTACCGCCACGAGCGCCGGAATCCATAGCGGCAGATCGGGCCACCAGAAGCTCGTATACAGCGCGATCGCGATCAGCTCGGCGATGGCGGTGACGATCCAGCACACCCAGTACGTCCAGCTCGTGAAGAAGGCGGCCCACGGCCCGAGCAGGTCACCGGCGAAGTCGCTGAACGACTTGTATTCGAGGTTGGAGAGCAGCAACTCGCCCATGGCCCGCATGACGAAGAACAACATGAAGCCGATGATCATATAGACGAAGATCACGGACGGCCCCGCGAGGGAGATCGTCTTCCCCGAGCCCATGAACAGGCCCGTTCCGATCGCACCGCCGATGGCGATGAGCTGGATATGACGGTTCGAGAGCGATCGTGCCAGGTGTGGTTGCGCGTTCGGCGCTGGATGCGTGCTGGTTTTCACTTGCGACATCGGAGATACTTCCTTGTAGTCCAGGCAATGGGCACAGTGTCGGGGTCACCGATCTCTGCAGAAATTGTGGGTCGCGGATGCCGGGGCCGACCGATCAGGCCGTACCCGGCATCCGCGACCAGTGCTGCTAGACCAGCGCGAGCTCGACCTCTGAGACGAGGTCGGTCCAATCCGTGAGCGGTAGGTCGAGGGCGACGCTGACCGAGCGGTTCGCGACCCTTCCGGCGGCGATGTTCAGGCCACCGGCAAGGGCGGCGTCCCGCTCGAATGCTGCACGCACGCCACGGTCGGCAATCGACAAAGCGTAGGGCAGAGTCACGTTCGTCAGCGCGAGGGTCGACGTCTGCGGAACGGCGCCGGGCATGTTGGCGACGCAGTAGAAAATCGAACCGTGCACGGGGAAGGTGGGGTTCTCGTGCGTTGTGGCGTGTGTGCCTTCGAAGCAGCCGCCCTGGTCGACCGCGATGTCCACGAGCACGGAGCCCCGCTTCATGCGCGACACGAGCTCGTTGGTGACGAGCTTGGGGGCCTTGGCGCCGGGGATCAGCACGGAGCCGATCACGAGGTCGGCCTCGGTGACGGAACGGTTGATCTCGTAGGCGTTCGAGGCGATGGTCTTCAGACGTCCGGCGTACTGGGCGTCGAGTTCGCGCAGGCGGTCGATGTTGATGTCCAGGATGGTGACGTCAGCGCCCATCCCGATGGCCATGGCGGCGGCGTTGGAGCCAGCGACGCCGGCACCGATCACAGTCACCTTGGCGGCCCGCACCCCGGGCACCCCGCCCATCAGCATGCCCGGGCCACCACCCGGTCGGGTCATCGACGCGGCGCCGACCTGAACGGCGAGGCGTCCGGCAACCTCGCTCATCGGGGCAAGCAGCGGCAGTGAACGGTCAGCCTTCTGCACGGTCTCGTAAGCGATCGCGGTCACGCCGGACTCGAGCAGGGCGCTGGCGAGGGCGGGCTCGGCGGCGAGATGCAGGTAGGTGAAGAGGATCAAGCCCTCACGAAAGTACGAGTACTCGGCCGCGATCGGCTCTTTCACCTTGAGGATCATGTCGGCGCCGGCCCACACCTCGAAGGCGGTCTTGACGATGGTTGCACCGGCGGCTTCGTAGTCGGTGTCAGCGAAGCCGGAGGCGATTCCCGCGCCGGCCTGTACCAGCACGGTGTGGCCGTGAATCTTGGCTTCGTGCACTCCGGCGGCGGTGATGGCCACGCGGAACTCGTTGTTCTTGACTTCGGTTGGAACGCCAATGATCATGGGGAACTCCTGCTTCTTGTAGACGCCTGCTGATCGACTTTGGTCAGCTTTAAAACGATAAACCCGGATTTAAAGGCCGCCCGGCTCCGCCATGGGGACAACGGAGGCCGAGGGCAACTCCGTCGCGCGGTGCACAAGGCAGAAAATTGCCGTTTACACAGGTATTTGTCTTTCCTGAGGCCGGTGGTCAGGGGCGGATTCATCGTGCAGACACCCCGCAGTCGGCTCGACATCTGTAGCGCCCAGGTGCGTCGATCGTCTCCTGACGTCCACGCTGCTCCGTTAGATTGAATCTATGAAAACGGCCGATATTGACCAAGCAGTGGTCAACATCGCCGCGCGAATTGACCGGGCTCTCTCGCTTGAAGACCTCGACGGCGGGCTGCTCGCGTATAGCGCGCATCAACCCACGGCCGACCGAGTACGCACGAACTTTCTGCTGAGCAAGGTTGTTCCGCCCGATGTCAGCGCCTGGCAGCTCAGCCACGGTATCGCCTCGGCAGTGAAGCCGGTTCCCGTGCCGGCCAACGCCGACCTCGGAATGTTGGGCCGCGTGTGCGTGCCGCTGCTGGCACGTGGATTCCGGGTGGGGTATCTGTGGGTCCTCCAGCTCGACGACGAGCAAACGCCCGAGGTGATTCTGCGTGAGCTGCGGCTCATCCGCCCGGAGATGGACGCCCTCGCAGAGATGCTGCTCAACCGTTCCAGCGCCGATTCTAAAGCGCGGCGCACCGACGAGGCCCAATTCCTCGCCGCGTGCTTGGGGGACCGCAATGCCGGCGTGGCGGTGGACGGTTGGCCTGGTGTGCACGGGCGCGGACCCTGGCGGCTCGCCGCGCTGCTCGAGCGCGGTGACAACGCGCAGCGCGACCCCGCCAAGAGCAGCCTGCTGCACCGTCTCGCCGCACTCTATGCCACGCTTGGCATCAATACCGTGCTGTTCTCGGCCGGCACCGAAACGCATGCCGTTCTGCTGCTCCGAGACGAGATTGACGGCTTCGACCTGTCCGAGGTTCGAATGCGCTTTGAGTTCGAGGTGTCCCGCCGCGGTGGGCAGGTGGCTGCACCCGCCCTGATCGGGCTGAGCGAGCCCTTCACCGACCTGCGACGGCTGCCCGGTGCCTACTCCGAGGCGAGGAGCGCCGTGCAAGCGGCCAGGGTTGATACCCAGCTCGGCACGCTCGTATCGTTTCGCGCTACCGGGGTCTACCAATTCCTGGCCGTCGCAAGTCGAGACGTGTTGCCGTCCGAGTCAGCGCTCTTCTCCGAACTCCGGGCACTCGACCGAAACGGGGAACTGCTGCCCGTGCTCGAGATGCTCTACGACAAGAACGGGTCCGTGGCCGAGGTCGCAGAGCACCTGCATTTGCACCGAACCAGTATTTACAACCGGCTGGGACGCATCCGTTCCGCATTGGGCGTCGACCCGCTCGGCGGGCAGGCGCGCCTTGAGCTGCACCTGGCCCTCAAGGCCGACCGCTGGGCTGGCCGTCCGCGCCTCTGACGGGCCTGCCCGGATTGGTCTCAGACGTTTCGGTAGACGCGGGGAACGCGGGGACTGATGCGGGTGACCACTTCGTAATTGATGGTGCCGGCGGCCGCCGCCCACTCGTCAACGGATGCGTCGTCGTCGCCGGGGCCGAACAGCACCGCTTCGGCACCGATCACCGACGAGCCGGAGGCCACGAGTGCGGCCTCACCGAGGTCGATGACCATCTGGTCCATGGCGATGCGCCCGACCACGGGATAGGTCACGCCGTTGACTCGCACCGGGCCTCCCGTGGCGATGCGCGGAATGCCGTCGGCGTAGCCCAATGGAATCAGGGCGAGCGTCGTCGGGGCCGTGGTGCGGTAGTTGAGCCCGTAGGAGACGCCCTGTCCGGCGGGAACGTCTTTGCACACCGATACGAGCGTGCGCAAGGTCATCGCCGGGCGCAATCCGAGGTCGTTCGAGGTCTGGTTGGCGAACGGCGACAGGCCGTAGATGGCCAGCCCCGCCCGCACCAGATCGAAGTGCGTGTCGGGGCGGGACAGCGTGCCGGCGCTGTTGGCGAGGTGCCGCATTATCGGGCTCAGCCCCGCCTCCTGCGCCACAGCAACGGCCGTCGTGAATGCCGCAACCTGTTCGTCGGTCTCGACGCGGTCGGGTTCATCGGCCACCGCGAGGTGCGAGAAGATGCCCACGACGGTCACAGATCCGCTGGCTTCCGCCTGTCGGGCGCGGGCCACGAGGTCGGCCCACTCCGTGGGGGTGCTGCCGTTGCGGCCCAGACCGGTGTCAATCTTGAGATGAATGCGTGCGGTTTTTTGCTGCTGCTGCGCGGCCAGGGCGATGAGCGGCAACTCCCAGCCGGAGCATCCGAGATCAATGTCCGCGGCGATTGCCGCGGCGAAGTCGCTGTCTGTGGTGTTCAGCCAGGCCAGTACCGGCACCCGGATGGCCGCAGCGCGGAGTGCCAGTGCCTCCGATATGTGTGCCACGCCGAGCCACTCCGCTCCCGCCTCGAGCGCCGCGCGAGCGACGGGGAGAACCCCGTGACCGTAGGCGTCCGCTTTGACGACCGCCATCAGCCGGGCTGGGGCGGCGAGCGCAACGAGGTGGCGAACGTTGTGTCTGATCGCGTCGAGGTCGATCACGGCTGCGCGCTCCGGCAGCCGTTCGGTGGCGGTGGGCACGGCTGCTGATATCACACGTTGCAGCCTAACCCTCGGGTGGTGCGGCCCTGCGTTCATGGCTGAGCGCACCGGCGAGCGCGGGCCGTTCCTGGGATGCCGCAGGTATCCGCGGTGCAAGAGCACGCTTGCGCTGACCTGAGCGCGCCCGTGACGGGTCGTAAATGACCTCAACCGGGGCGCCATCCCGGTATCCAATCGGCTGGGGGCGGCCTAGCGTTCGCACTGTACGCGTCAACCCCGCTGTCCCCGCACTAGGAGGAGGAATCATGAACGTGAACCGAGCCGGGTCGGCCGGCATCCGTGTGAAGACTGCCCGCGACATCGAGTCGACCGGAGACGCCAGCGCTCTGGACCGGTACCTCATTGACAGTGCTGACTCGGGTGGAGCTATCGCGGTCGTGGAACACCTGCTGGCGCCGCGCACCCTCGCGGCACCGATCCACCGGCACAGCCGGGAAGACGAGTACAGTCTCGTGCTTGCCGGGCGGCTCGGAGTCTTCGAGGACGGCGACGAAGTCGTTGCCTCGCCGGGCGACCTGGTCTTCAAGCCGAGGGGTCGCTGGCACACCTTCTGGAATGCCGGCGAAGAGCCTCTGCGGGTGCTCGAGCTGATCGTGCCTGGCGGAATCGAACAGCTCTTCCGCCAGCTGGCCGAACCGGGGGGCGAGTACGACCCGGCAACGCTTCCGCCGCTGGCGGCTGAGTATGGCTGCGATGTGGACTTTGAGGCCACCATGCTCCTGGTGCAGCGGCACGGGCTCGTGTTCTGAGGCACCGACAACCCCTCACAGCGCCCGTGAGCATCCCCGACGCGGGCGATTGAAGGTCGATTGGTTGCCTCTCACGGGGTCAGCGTGGCCGACTCACCCCAGCGCGTGCCGAAACACCTTCGCCGGCTTGCCGACCACGCCCTGCTGGTAGGCAGCCGTCTCCACCAGCTGCCCCAGCATGTGGCGGCGGAACGTGTCCTTCCCGAGCGGCTCGCCCGCGATCGCCGAGTGCAGCCGCAGCAGCTCGAGCAGCGTGAACTCCGGCCCGAGCAGCCGCTCGGGGTCGGCGAACGCGCGATACGAGGCACGCAGGGTGCCCACCGCCATCTCGATGATCTTCTCGTGGTCGTAGACCGTGCCGTGCACCTCGGCCACGGGCGTCAGGTCGACCTGGGCGACGGATGCCTCCGGCACCACCACGAGATGCGCCACCGACAGCACCCAGCCCCGGTTGTCCCGGTCGGGGTCGTCGAAAACGCGCAACTGGCGCGGGCGCAACCCCTCGATCCGGGCCTTGTCGCGCAGGGACCGGAGCACGGCCTCGGCCAGCGTCTCGCGCTCGTGCACGAACGTTCCGGGCAGGCGCCAGCCGGTCTTGTTCTGCACGAGCGCCACACACAGGGCGCCGTCCTTCACCGTGAGCACCGCCGTGTCCACCGCCACCGACGGGCGCGGATAGTCGGTCAGGAGCTTGTCTGAACTGTCTCGAATTGCGGTCACCAGGTAATTATCGCAGGTTTGATCTATGTTGGTAATAGATCAAGTCTGATCGAATATGAACCCGAATTAAGGGGACCAGATGAACCACACACTTCACGTTGCACACGGCACCAGCTTCGGCGCCGTCGACCCGGTGCCCCTCGAACACGGCGGAGACGCCCACGGGGTCGCGCCGATACTGTCGAGGAGGGGGAAGTTGAGTCTGAGCGGCATCCGTCACCGTGATCGTCTGGTGCACGCCCCGGTGTTCGACACCATGCACCCGCAGATGGAATACGCCGGGGGGCACGCATGACTCTCACACGTCCGGAACGCTTCGACTACGCCTACCTCGGTGACGTCTCCACCCTGATCCGCCACCCCCACGACGACAACATTTGGCTCGGCGCGGCCGGGGCGCTCGACGCTCTGCCGGCCGAGATCGACGCGGTGGTCTCGCTCTGCCGGGTGGGTAGCAGGCAGGTGCCGGCGCGCATCCGTCATCACCTGCAGGTGCGCCTGATCGACCGGGATGACCCCGCGCAGAACCCGAACCTCGACTTCGTGCTCCTCGACACCATGAACGCCATCGCCGCGCTGCGCGCGGAGGGGCACACGGTGCTGGTGCACTGCGCGCAGGCGCAGAGCCGCACCCCGTCGGTCGCGGCGCTTTATGCAGCCCTGCACCGGGGCGTGCCGATCGAGAGGGCGCTCGCCGAGGTCGTGTCGGCGCTGCCCGTGGCGGCGCCGAAGCGGTTCCTGCGCGAGGCCATTGTTCGGCTGAGTGCGACCGATGGTCGAGCTTGTTGAGACCCCGGCGCTGGTTTCGACAAGCTCAACCACCGACGGATGCCACCCCACAACTGAACACGACCCCCAAGGAGACACCAGCATGAGCGACGCGGCATCGAACGATTCCGGCAACAATTTCGTGACCAACGATGACGACGGCGAAGGTGGGGGTGACGGCTTCGAGGAGTACAACCCGCCGGCCGACCGGTTCCTGACCGCGCAGGTGTGGTGGATCGCGAGCGAACTGGTGCGGCGGCATCCGCACCTGCGAATCTCGGGTCACGAGGTCCCCGGCGACGGCCGCCTGGTGATCGTGCATGACGAGCAGGACGGCATGAGCATCCAGTGGGATCTCGTCGGCGGCTGCAAGTTCCTGGTCAACGGGGTCGTGAACAGCATCAGCTGGATCGAGATGATGGCGGCCATCAGCCCGCACGAGACCGTCAAGCGCATCGAGGTGGCGACCGGCCTCGGCGTCCCGAAGGCCACGCCGGTCACGACGCCGCGGTCGCTGACCTACCGGGTGATGGCCAGCGCGCTGGCCACCGCGGTCGACGACCGGCACGAGTGGTACGCAGTGCCGGCCCCGATGATGCCGACTGACGACACCGACTGCCCGTACTTCAACTCGTTCCCGACCGCGATTGAGGCCCGCGACGACTACGCCCGGGCGGCGCTCCAGCAGCTCGTGACGACCGGACGCGGCATCCACTTCTTCCAGCCGTTCTGGGCGCTGCTGCGCAACCTCGAGCCGATCGCCATCTTCGATGCGGCCGGCGTGATCCACACGGTGATGGGCGCGACCGAGCTGATGCCGGCCTACGAGTACATCGACCGCAAGCTCGCCCTCACCACGGCCCGCGTTCTGGGCCCGTACTTCCCCTGATGACACCTGAACCAAGGAGCACCGCCATGACGCACCACGAACAGCCCGCACCCAAGAAGATCCTCTACGTCGACCTCGACAACACCCTCGTCGACTTCCCGAGCGGCATCTCGCGGCTGAGCGCGCGGGACCAGATCGAGTACGAGGGTCACTACGACGATGCTCCCGGAATCTTCGCCCTGATGGCCCCGTTGCCGCACGCCCTGGAGGCCTACCGAGAGCTGGCCCAGCACTTCGACACCTACATTCTGTCCACGGCGCCGTGGCACAATGCCTCCGCCTGACACGACAAGGTGCTGTGGGTGCAGAAGCACCTGGGCCTGACGAGTGAGAGCGTCGCCTACAAGCGGCTAATCCTCTCGCACCACAAGAACCTCAACCGCGGCGACTTCCTGGTCGACGACCGTTCGGCCAATGGTGCGGGCGAGTTCGAGGGGGAGTGGCTGCAGTACGGGCCGGATGCTGCGTTCCCGAGCTGGGCATCCGTCACCGACTACCTGCTGGCGCGGGCTCAGCCCTCGATGGCGGATGCAACGACTGACCTCGGCAGGGCGCGTCAGCTGTAAGGGGCAGCTGACTGGCCGGGGATCGTGGGCGTGGAAAAACGTCTCGAGGACTTAGGTTGGACACTATGATTCGGGACGAGTTCCACCCATCGGATTTCAGTTCACATGACCTTCTGCGGCAATACGCGGGCATTCTCAGTGAGCTTCGAGCCCGAGGGGTCATCCGTACTCTCAACGCCCCTTCAGGCGACCTGGCGGAGACTCTTACCGAACGCGCCTACCGGGGTGCATTGGCACCGAACAGCGAAAAGAGCTGGGATGTCAGGGCCGCTGACGGCGGTCTTCTGCAGGTGAAATCCCGGGTGATCGCCGCGAGTGCGCGTTCCAAACCAGTGCAATTCTCCGTCTTCCGATCGTGGGACTTCGACGCTGCAGTGTTCGTTGTGCTTGCGGCGGAAACCTATGAGGTTCTCGGTGCATTTGAAGTGGAATCCACCGTCGTGCAGGCGCGGGCCAGGGCGGCCGCTTGGGTCGGTGGCGAGATCATCACGCTGTCGCTGGTGGGTCTCGCCGCCTTGCCTGACTACATCGACGTGACTGCTCGACTCCAAGCGGCTCTCGAGTCGTTGGACCTGCCGATGGCTGAGAACGACCTTCCCGCGGCCCAGGAGCACTGAACCGCAGGGCAGACTCCGGACCGCAGGGATTCCCGTCTCCCACATCCGGTCCGCCTACCTCGACAACACGCTCGTTGGTTTCTTGAACGGTATTCGGGAATCGACTAGCCGTCCTCTCCAAGTCCGAGGTCTCGGAAGGCCTGTGCGATGACCTTCCAAGCTGGCGTATGTACTCCGTTTGATTTTCCTTCCCGGTAGAAGTTCATCAGACCCTCTCGAAGCACCTTTTCCGCGGGATTGAGCGCATCCTCGTACCCCTCTGACAGAAGATATGAATGGCTATCCGTTGAGAAGGCCAACAGTGCGTCGAGAAAGATCTCGAGTATGCGGGCGGATTCTGCGACGCTCTCGTCGCCTTCCCACTTACCCATGCTGATGAGGTCGAGCTTCTTGTTCCAGAGCATGTCATTCAGGGGATTGGCGTGCAGGGTCAGGGCCGTCGCTATCGGTTGCGTGCTGTCTGCATCTTGCGGCAGCGCTCGCCGGACGTCATGGATGATTTCGTGGAAGTGATCATCTTTGAGGCCAAATCCGACGAACAGTAGATGGTGGGTGATCAAGGTTGCCTTGACCACGGCCGACAGTGCGTCACGGGTGGTGTTGAACCCGAGGTAATCATCCCTGGTCAGAACAATGCTCTCCGGATTCGTTACGGACCCATGCAGCTTCAGCAGCCATTTCTTCCCATTAACCTTGCTGTCAGGAATGACAGTCCGATTTTCGCCGATGTCGGCTGAGGCCAGCTCAAAGAGAGAGTCGTAATTTAGGGTGATTGCTTGCTCGGTGCGCAGGCCGGCCAGAAGCGCCGGCGCCAGACCGTACCGGGTGAGTGCGACGTGCCGAGCGATTTCCTCGTTGAAGCTGGCACGCGGTTCGCTGGTAGTCGTGACACCGTTTTCGTAGCGTGCACGCAGGTAACCTGCCTGGTCGAGTGCAGACATCCCCGGCTCCAAGAGGCTTGACGTCTCCGCCTCAGTGAGCTTCGCGTCGGCCGCGAGGGCTTCGATCAGCCCTTTCCAGGAAGGGGCGCCCGCGCTCACGCTCGTTCCTGCTCCCATGAACGGCACAAGGCGACCGGACTGCGCCAACAATGCGAGTTCTTTTGCCTTGTCGAGCAATTTGACGTGTTCAAGCTCCGCCCAGTAATCGGGTGAGTCCTGCCGGATGACCTGAGCGAGCGCGAACATTCGCTCGTCGCGGAGCACGAGCACGATGTCAACGCCATGTTCGCCAGCAGAGGTCCGGGCTTGCTCGAGGATCACCCGCAATATGTCGCCTTTGCGCAGGTGCCCGCCGCCGCCCGCTGTGCCGAACGACGGCATCGCCAGCAAAGGATTCCGGCGAGCGCCATTCACCTTCGTGGCTGCGGCGATTCGCTCCTTGGCGGCGACAGCTCCGACCCGGATGAACTCAGCGATCCTCGGACGGAGTTCCGCGGCATCGGTGAATCCTGTGAGCGGGACCGCGGTCAGGATCGGAAGTGGTGAGGCGGCATCCCAATCCTGCAGAGGAAGGCTGAACAAGGACCCTGACGAATACCTTTTGTTCCGAGTCTTGGTAACCGATTCCGAAAGCCCGTCAACAGTCGTCGTCCAATGGTCTCGAACGTCGTATCGGGAGTCGCTTGGCAGCATCCACGCATCGCATCTCAGGTGGGTGATATCGCCCATGATTACGTATACGTGTGATTGCGTCATGCCTGATTCTTACATTTCTGCATTACGACTCAGCCCATCGAACGCGGTGCGGTTGATCCGGTTGTTACGGGCGCTGCCCCCTTGCGTTCGGGGCCGTAGGCTTTCGTCTGTATAGCTAGCCGATCAGGCCTTTGGTCGACTGAATTCCAAGGGGAGCACACAATGAGTGTTGGCAAGTCGGTTCGACTCTTTCTGGCCGAGGGAACACCTGGTGGGTTGTTGACGGCCGAGATCATGAACTGGACTGGCCACGTTGTTGCTGCTCCGCGCTCCGACCTCGCCGGCCTCCTCAAACGCCCGGAAACAAGTCGCACGGGCGTTTACATCCTGATCGGTGACGATCCTGACAGCCTCGGTGGTTCGCTGGCCTACATCGGCGAAGGCGATGACATCAGCAAACGGCTCTACATGCATGCTCGACCCGAAGCGCAAAACGGCAAGGATTTCTGGGACCGCGCAATAGTCCTCACCAGCAAAGACAGCAACCTCACTAAGGCTCACGCACGATACTTGGAAAGTCGTTTCATAACGCTCGCCCAGCAGGCCAACCGTGCGAAGCTGATCAACGCCACCGCGCCATTACCCCTGACCCTCCCTGAAGCGGATGTCTCCGACATGGAGTACTTCATCGCTCAGGCAAAGATCGTCCTCCCGGTGCTCGGTGTTAACATCTTCCGATCAGCGGCCACGATCGAAACACTCCCGAGTGCGGTCAACTCCCCGACAGTCTCCCGGCGCTCGCCAGTCTTCGAACTTCGACTCGTCAGGGAATCCTTGAAGGCAACCTCCGTGGAAGTTGACGGCGAGTTCACCGTCTTCACCGGCTCAGGGGCGCGGGTCGTGCGCAACCATTCCGATCACGGATACCTGCGCTTGCGGAGGAAGCTGGAGCAAGACGGCACGATCGTTCCGTCTGAGAACGGTTCGGCAATGCGCTTTGAACGCGATCAGGTTTTCGCGAGCCCGAGTGCCGCGGCCGCGGTTTGTCTCGGGCGAAGCAGCGCCAACGGTCGAACGGAATGGAGGGTAGTTGGAACCGGGATCAGTTATGGCAATTGGCAGAACCAGAGCGTCGAACGACCTGCCGGCCCCCTCGAGGCGTAACTAAACTAACGACGCCCCTGCAGGTCAGCGATCCCGCACCGTGGGACTCGAATCCAACTTCGCGAGCTGCCCCTGGCTGACGCTCGTCGACGCTAACACGAACGGCCAGAATGGGCTGTTCAAGGCGACGAGCTGCGACGTTCTATTGTCGCGGGTCGATACCGGAGCCGGTAGAGGCAGCAGTTGGGACAGGGGTCGCACTCCAATGGCATTCACGTCCGTCGGAAGCCTCGGGGCAGGAGTGCGTCCGCGATGGAAGCACCTAGGAAGCGCACGTGCGTGCGAGTCGAGCGGGCAAGCCTGCCCGATTGGGTAGAGTTCAATCAAGTCGCTGTGAAGCGGCGGGGGAAGTAGAGCATGGATTCGAGGGGGAATTCGGCAACATGGCACTACTGTCAAACGTATTGACGGGCACCAACCGGGCTGAGCTAGCCATCAAGGTATGCGCGCAGCGCGCGCGCGAGGGTCTCGCTGTCGTGCAACTCGCATTCCCAAACTGTCAAAACACTCCAACCCTGGGTTTCCAGATCGGTCTTGTTACGCGCATCGCGGGCCACGGTATTGGATCTCTTCGTCGCCCAGAAAACCATGTTGCTCGCAGGAGTCGACTGCCCCGAGCGGCACGAGTGGGAGTGCCAGAAACAGCCGTTGACGAACACAACCTTGTGGCGCTTTGTGAACACGATGTCTGGTTTCCCCGGAAGCCCTCTGACGTGCAGCCGGTACCGGTAGCCCAGCGCGTGCAGAAGTCGTCTGACAATCCATTCGGGTTTCGTGTCTACGGAACGAATACGCGACATGGTTCTGCTTCGCTGCGCGGGGCTCATGACGTCAGGCATGACACAAACGCTACGCCTGCCCGATTGACGTGTGGTAAAAGAGTCTCTTCCTCCGTTCATCCACTGGAATGTCAGCGCGGGTTAGGGCTGTTCTCGGTTGACGTCGACAGAACGCTATGAATGAGCTCGATGATTATCTAGGCCTCACCCGCCCGTCTGCGATCGAGCAGTGGGCTGCGATCCTGAACCGTGGCGACCTCAAGGTGGGCCGGAGGCAGGAGTCGTATGCCCCGGTCGAAACGCTTCTATCTTTTGGGCTGGCATTCGTGGTGAATCGAGCAAGCTATGGAACCGCAAATCTCAGCAAAGTGCCAGAGCCCCTCCCCACGATCGCCCATTTGTTCAAACGGTCAGTATCGAGCGTGCTCGCGAAGATGGGCAACCTTGACGGTTCGAGAACAAATGGCGCCCGCAACGAGATCGAACTCGCAAGCGTGCTCGGTCGCGACTTATCCTCGTACTTCCTTTTGTACGCGGTGATTATTAGCGCTGCTCGGTCAGTTGGCCTGGATTCGCAAGCACTTCCCGACTTTCTAGGGCTCGATTCGATGCAGGGCGTGTTGGGCGCGGACAAAGTGACAGAAGAGGAGCTGGCTACTCACGTTGAACCCCAAGCAGAGAGGTGGCGACGTGAGCGCCCTGAGATCGAGCTCGTCACCACACAAAGACTGCTGATGGGGTCTGCGCGGATCGGGCAGGCACGATTCGCACGGGCCGTGCTTGCCAATTGGAATCAACGGTGTGCATTTTGCGGCCTCACGCTCGCCGGCACGAGTCTGCCGCCTGGTCGGATGCTAATCGCGAGTCACATAAAACCCTGGCGCCATAGCTCCAACAGGGAGCGACTTGACCACCGCAATGGCCTAGCGCTCTGTCCAACTCACGATGCGGCTTTCGACACCTTCTTGATCTCGGTGCAGCCTGATATGACTCTGCGGCTTGCACCGGCGCTCGAAATAGCGATTCGTCGTGACCCTGTTGTTGCCCGAAACTTTGGAACGGGCGTTCTCACGGGGCAGCTCCAAATTGACGAGGGGGTAGTCGCTCCGCGCGAGTCCTATCTCGAATGGCATTTGCAGCGGCTTTTGGGGGAGCAACCGGTGGTTCGCGGTCGAAATCCCCTATCCGGGGCAGATAGCACGGCGAAGTTTAGGCGAAGCAGTTCTGCTCGTCTCAGCACTCAAGAAGGAAACCAACCATGAGCACAACGCGCAATTGGCAGAGTCCCACCCCCGCCCTTCTCGCCGAAGTGAACGAACATCGCTCAGCGGCGTTGGATGTATATCGGAGAAACCCGAACCTGATTCAGGAACACCTTAATCAGGAAGATAGCTATCGAACGGGCGGTTATGCCGAGCGTCAACTTTTCGAGCTTGTCCAGAATGCAGCGGACGCAAACGTCCGCGGGTCGAAACCAGGGCGCGTTGAGCTGCGATTGAGCGGAGGGAACCTGTACTGCGCGAACGAAGGCGAGGCGTTCACGAGCAGCGGTCTCCGAGCCGTCACCCACGCGTTTCTAAGTGGAAAGCGCGGCGACGAGATTGGGCGGTTCGGCCTGGGATTCAAGTCAGTTCTCAGCGTCACTGACAATGCTCAGATCCTGAGCCATACAGTTTCCCTCGAGTTCAATTCGCCCGATGCCCGAGCGGCGTTGAGCGCGCTTGCACCCGATCAAAAGCAACTGCCACAGCTCAGAGTTCCGACAGTCCTCGACCCAGAAACAGTCTTTGCTGACGATGCTGTGGCAGCCGAGCTCGCGACCTGGGCGACAACGATCATTCGCCTACCGAACGTCGATCATGCCGATCGCTTGAAGACGCAACTGGCAACATTCCAAACAGAATTCCTCCTCTTTGCCTCGGCCGTTTCCACACTGAGACTCGTCATCGACGAGGGCGGTGAAGATGACATGGATCTGGAGCACACTTGCGTCATCGTGGCCCCAGGCAGAGTCGAAATCAGCGCCCCAGATGGGTCGAAAACCGAGTGGCTAATCAATGAACGGATGCACGAGCCGTCCTCCCGTGCGCGCGCTGAAGTTGGGGAAGCGGTTGCCCGCAAAGCGGTAAAGATCACCTACGCAGCGCCACTGCAGTCGCTCAGGGCCCTGGGACAGTTTTGGGCGTACTTTCCGCTTCGGGACGAGACGACGGCACGTGGCTTGTTCAACGCACCATGGAGAGTCAACGACGACCGGACATCTCTCCTGCCGGGGCTCTACAACAAGGAAATTTACGAACAGTTCGCACAGATGTTTGTGGAAGTCCTCCCGCTTCTGTCTTCTCTCGACGACCCGGCCCGGCATTTCGACTACATGCCCGGCCGCGGCAAAGAAATCCGTAGTGATGGCGACCAATACTTCACCCAGAGAATCCCAGTGCTCGCAGCGGCGGCGGATCTAGTTCCAGACGCCACCGGCACTTTGTGCTCCGGGAGCGAGCTGAGGCTCTTATCGCTCGAATACGCGATGGAGCTCGGAGTGATGGAACTCTGGCAGACTGCGCCTGCCTCGCCAGATGAGTTCGCACATTTCAGGTGCTTCTCAACGGCGGATCGGCGAAAAAGACTAGAAAACCTTGTTCGCAATGATTCCCGCGCCGATCCGGAGTTTCGCCGGGAACTCGGTTTTGCTGAATGGCTGACCGTCCTCTCGCATGGTTTGGATTTCCAGAGCCTTCAGATCGCTCTGCGAATTCTGCATTTCCAGAAGGACCGCACCACGCGAGCCCTTGGCACAGAAGCACGCATCGTTCCATCGGCATCCGGCAAATTGTTCAAGGCCAATGCAACGTTTGAACTGTACCTGCGAGGCGAGAGCGTCGGTCGGATATCCGATCTCGAATTGGTCGACCCGCGCTTCCTGGCGCTTCCCAAGGTCGAAGAGATCCTGAAGGCGCTGGATTTCCACAACCTCACGCCATCACAGGAATTCCGGTCGTTGCTTCGGACCGTGAACGAAGACTGGAGTGACGCCCAGTGGGAAGAGCTGTGGAACGTCATGGACGACGTGCCAAACCCGGAAGCCCGACAGCTTCTCTCCATGCATCAACGCGATGACGGTTGTATGAAACTGCGCGCTCAGGACGGATCTTGGCGCGATTCACGCTCGTTGATGCTGGCAACTGGTACTAACTTCGCACCGGCCGATCCCCGGTTCCGCTTGGACACAACGTTTCACGGTGCAAATGTTGAGGTTTTGAAAGCGATGGGAGTCGTGTGCGGCGTCGACGCCCGGTTCCCGATACGCTACGAGCCGCTGTATCAGGAGTATCGAGCCTGGGCCAACGAGAAGTATCAACAGCGTCTCTCGAGAGACTTCAGTGCGACGACCGGGGAAGCCACGTTCGTTGAAGAGGAGGGTCCCGGTCCAATTCAGCTCCTGCAGCGCCTCCACGCCGATGGCGACACCGAAGCGCAGGCAGATTGGTCTGCCGCGCTCCTTCGAGCTGACGCGGATCGAACATGGTCAATGATGCGAGTGGGGGATGCTCGCGCGACCCCAATGGACTTCATCGCACCGCATTTATGGGCGATCAAGAAATACGGGCTTGTCGCTACGACCTGGGGCCCCATCGAAGCAAGGTTCGCGCTGGACCCAGCTCTCATTCAGTACCGTGACTACCTACCCGTTGCTCAGACTGGGCAGGCAACCAAATTGGGGCTCGCAAAGGACCTGAAAGATGTCCCGCCGCCGGTCTGGGAAAAATTCCTTGAGACAGTGCCACAAACGGTCAACCCGCAGAACTTGGGCACGCTGGTTCTCGCTGCAGCCCGCAGGCTTCCTCCATCGTTCCCTATAGGACGCGTGCCTGCGATTGTCGGTGCCGGCGTTTCCCTCGTTGACGCCGCGGACGTGCAGGTCGCGACGACGGGGCAGGAAATTTCATTCTTGCTCGCAAAAGCCACTCCCTTTCTGCATATCGCCGAAGAAGACGCTGCGGAGTACCTCGTCGAGCGTTTGGGCGCGCTGCGGGCCAGTGAGCAGGTGGCCTTCAGCGTCGTGACCGAGGGTGTCTCTGAAGCGGCACTCCTTTGGGACCGCTACAGAGGGTTCAAGCGTCTTCCCGGCGGTGTGCTCAGGGACGTTCAACTCGTCGCCTGTGATCGAATTGCGAAGCGCGTGACGGCGGCTGGAGGTGTCGAGGACGAGCCAATCATGCATTATCGCCAGGGATCGACGATCTATTACCAGCGAGATGTGCTTGCCGATGACCTGATGGTATCGATCAATCGAGAATTCACTCTCGGACTGAGCGTGCCTGAGCTTTCCAACCTGCTCAACGTCTCTATCGAGCTCGACATGAAGCTTCTAATGGAGCAGTGCCAGCTTGAAGACGACGAAGTCCACAGACTCTTGATGCTCTTCACCTCGGGTGAGCTCGAAGCGGTCTTGCCTGTTGGACTCTTGAAATCCGTTCGCAAGCTCGGTGCGTCGACCCGACCTCTGGACGTTTCCCGGCTCTTCCTGAACGTCTATGGATTTGATTCTCTGAATGTCTTGAAAAACGAGTTCATTCGCAAGGGGTTCCCCTGCCCGGATCGCTGGGCTGGATCCCTCGATGCGCTCAAATTTGTCAGAGATCTTGGATTCAAACCCGCTTACGCTCAGGAGAAGGGGGCCCCCCTCGCTGCGTCGGTCCAGGTGCTGGGTCGACCGGGATTGCCAGCGCTTCACGGGTATCAAGTCGAACTTGCGAACCAGATTCGAGAGGTGCTCCGGGCCAAAGGCGGAGTCGAAACGAAAGCGATGCTCTTTCTGCCAACTGGAGCGGGGAAAACCCGTGTCACCGTTGAGGCGGTCGTACAGGCCTTCCTTGAGGATGGCCTCGTCGGACCCGTACTTTGGATTGCCCAATCGGAAGAGTTGTGCGAGCAGGCTGTTCAGACATGGAGTGCAGTGTGGCGGGAGCTCGCGGATACCCGAACCCTGACGATCGGCCGGCTCTGGGGCTCGAATACTGTGAGCGATTTCGAAAGTGACTTGAGCATCATTGTCGCGACTGACGCGAAGCTAGAGAAGCTCGTCGATAAGTTTGAGTACAAGTGGTTGGCAGACGCAACCGCTGTCATCGTGGACGAGGCTCACGTGGCAGGTGACTCTTCGCGTTACACGCGAATCTTCCGTTGGCTCGGTGTGGATGGGCGATCAGCGGACAAACCGCTCCTGGGTTTGAGCGCCACGACGTTCAAGAATCGAAGCGAGGGTCGAACAAAAAGCTTGGTTGCGCGTTTCGGGCACAAGCGGTTGAACGTCCTTGGGGACGATCCGTACGGAACGCTTCAGGGGATGGGAGTGTTGGCCCGGGTTCGCTACGACGAACTGCAAGGCGCGGAAGTCAGACTGAGCCCGCAAGAGTTGGAAGATGCGGCGAGCTGGTCCCGACTCTCTCCAACGGTTATGGATCGCGTGGGTAATGATGAAGACCGAGCTATTCGAATTGTTGAACACATTAAGGAACTCGACCCGAAGTGGCCGGTCCTTGTGTTCACCTCGTCCGTGTTCTCAGCACAGGTACTTGCCGCGCTTTTGCAGGCGCAAGGGATCTCCGCAGCGTCAGTGAGCGGGAAGACGCGTCGGCAGGAGCGACGTCGAGTAATTCAGGAATTCAAGGACGGCAAGATTCGGGTGCTGGCCAACTGCGACGTGCTCACGCAGGGCTTCGACGCCCCCGGTGTGCGCGCCCTGTACATCGCCCGGCCAACGCTGAGCCCAAATGCGTATATCCAGATGGTCGGCAGAGGGCTACGCGGGCCCCTTAACGGCGGCGAGGCCGAGTGCCTCATTGTGAACCTCAAGGACACTTTCTCAAACTTCTCTGGAAACCTTGATTTCACAGAGTTTGATGGCCTCTGGGAGAGCACCGAGGCAGCGACGAAATGAGAATGCTGCCGCCCGAGAGTTCCTTCACAGACGTCAAGAGCAAGGCCGAGATCCGCGTCGCTAACTTGATATCGCAGATTGCCTATGAGGAGCCTGCGGCCTGCTTCTACTCCGTCCACCTCACTGAACACGAATACAAGCGGATGTCCGAGGTCGACTTTGTCGTCGTTTGGGATGACTGCGTCCTCGCCATAGAGGTGAAGGGTGGGCGCGTTGCGCGCAGCGGCGGGTCCTGGAGCTTCACCAATCGACATGGAGAACAGAATTTTAAGGCTGAGGGACCGTTTGATCAAGCTCGGTCGGGGATGTTCGCGCTCAAGGAGCGTCTCGAGAAGGCGGATCGTGCTCTGGACGTGTCGTTCGCGTTCCTCGTCATTACACCCGATCAGGCCTTACCTGCGGATGCTGAATGGGACCCGTGGGAACATGCCGGGCCAATGTCGATGACCATAAACGGTTTGAAGAAGGTGCTCGATAGTGCTCGATCACACGCGCGCAGAGCCAACACTCGAGTACCTCGGGGGAAGGCATATAGCCAGTTGAACCAGATTCTTCGCCCGGACTTCGATCGTGTGCCGCGGTTGAGCATCCAGGCGGAGGCTCTCGAGCGGGAATATGTAGCGCTCGTGGAAGCCCAGTACACGGTGCTGCTAGCGGCAGAGGATAACGAGCGAATTCTCTGTGAGGGAGGGGCGGGAACCGGCAAGACGCTTCTTGCTGCAGAAACAGCGCGACGTGCATCTGCGGCTGGTAAAGACGTGCTCTTTGTTTGCCGGTCAAGGGCTGTCGTCGATTACGTCGCCGCCCTTTTATCTGAAACTGCGGTTAGATGTGTCGCATTCTCGGAGCTTCCGACTCAGAGAATTTGTGAGGTGCTCGTCGTGGACGAGGCGCAGGACATCATGAACGAGTTGGACATATTGCTTCTCGATGCGGCTGTCGTGGGTGGAATTGGCGGTGGACAGTGGCGTCTCTTCTGCGACACGAATAACCAAGCACACATCGATGGTCGTTTTTCGGAGGCAACCCACAATGAGATTCGAAGTCTGGCGAGTCGCAGTCGGTTGGCACTGAACTGCCGCAATACCGCACCTGTGATTATCCAGACTCAGATGCTGACCGGCGCGGATCTTGGCACTCCAAGAGTCGGTGCTGGACCGAAAGTTGTATCGCTCGCGGTCGGGAACGACTTAATTGCGGGAGCTGCCCTCGACGCGAGATTGGCGATGCTCGTTGACGACGGCGTCGATTTGGAGGATGTGGCGATCGTGTCGTTGCGGCCCAATGGTGTAGCGAGCGCCGCCGTGAGCAGCGCGGCATATCGCCGGAAACAAATTGTCCTTTCCGCCGAAGGCCGTCGCAATGGCTCAGCGACGCTCTACCGCCCGGAAGAAATTAAGGGCCTGGAGGCACCACACGTGTGCGTGGTCGACGTGGACGACCTGGATGCCGAAGCGGCCCTGTCGAAACTCTATGTCGCCATGACCCGTCCTCGTGTGAGCCTTTGGGTCGCATATTCAGATCTCGCGTGGAAGCAACTCCACACCCGCGGGCCAGCCCTCGCCGGGAAAGGAATCTAGACCTGTGGATGCCAAGACAGCACGCCGACAACAGTACGTCGACTACCTGAGGTCTCAGTACCTAGGCCCATCCGGCGGGAACGAAGAGCTACTCGCAAGCAGACCCGACAAGACGTACCTCGTCGGCACGCTCTTTCCCCGCGGTAGGGCTGCAACGGATCCGGACGCACAGGTGAATGACGGCGATGTCGGGAGCGAAGACGGCGATGAAGCGATTGAGGCTGCCAACGACTGGCACCCGTCCTCCGCCGCGTTGTCGTTCATCCATGACGGAGATTCTCTTGATTGCAAGGCCGCGTTCGCAATTTATGCAAAGGAAGACAATGAGGGCCCTGGATCAAGCTGGCGAAGGTCTCCGGTCTCTTTGCCGGCTTTTTCGCTGAGCCCCAGTGAGACCTACTTTGTCCCGGAGGTGCCAGGTGCTCGCGTGCGCGTTACCTCAAGGTGGAGGCGCGTCCTCGACCAGTGGATGGTCACGGTTGCGATTGAGAATCTCATTGAGCGCAGCGACCCTGAGGACAAGATCGAAACTCAGGACTGCATCTTTCAAACTCAGCTGTCGTGCGTGCCGATCGGCGGCGAGGTCTTGCCGTACCGCACCACGGCTTCGGTCAATATGGACCCCGAGGAATGTGAGTTGGCACTCCGGTATCGGGATGCGCGTGTGTACGCGGTTGGGCACGGAACCTCCGCAGCCTGGGACGCTCAGGATGGATCCGTGCGCTCGGTAGCGATCGATTTTCTGCCAACAGTGACTGTGCCCGCTATTGCAGCTGTGGCCGGCGCCAGCGGAGGGAACACGCTGCGACTGTCCTTCCTGAGTGATGCATCCGTGCCGCCAGAAACACTCGCTGAACACCTCAACGAGTTCGTTACTGACTATGAGAGATGGGTGGATGTACGGGAGGAAGAATCGCATGGCCTTCCAGCTGCGCATTCAGAGGCATCTGTGCGTCTCATCGAGCGAATGCGTCGGGCAGTTCGTCGCATGCGCGGCAGCATCACGGTTCTAAAGGCCGACCCAATCGTCTTGCGGTCATTTCGGTTGGCGATGGTCGCAATGCGGGAACAGATGCTGCAATCCGGTCACGCTCGCATGAATCCAGGAAAGCGCGGCCGTCCGCTCATCGCTCGACCCGCTGGTCTCAAGGAACCCGAATGGTTCCCATTCCAATTGGGCTTCCTGCTCGTCTCCTTGGAATCGACCGCCTATGAGGGCCATGAAGATCGCTCAGTCGTGGACCTGATTTGGTTCCCGACCGGTGGCGGCAAGACGGAAGCTTACCTGGCGCTCGCTGCATTCGAAATGGTGCGGCGTCGGCTAACTCGAGGTGTTGATGGTGGCGGTACGGCGGTGATCACCAGATACACCCTGCGGCTACTCACCACTCAGCAGTTTCAACGGGCGGCAACACTCATCTGTGCGCTTGAGCGCCTGCAGGAGCAGGATCAGGAGCTTAAGCGGTTGCCCGCCTTCACGATCGGCTTGTGGCTGGGTGACGCAACCACCCCGAACAAGCTCATCGACGCGCTCAGCCGGCTTGATGAGACCTATAAGGCTCTCAAGCCAGAGAATCCCTTCCAGTTGGAGGCCTGCCCATGGTGTGGCACCAGTATCATTCCCGACACGCGCGTTGACGACCGGAGTGCGTACGGCGCGAATGCCACTAAGAACGATTTCTATCTGTACTGCCCACACAAAGAATGCGCCTTCTCGACCCGCTTGCCAATCGACGTCGTTGACGAGCAGATGTATCGGACTCCTCCGACGATGCTCATGGGCACCGTAGATAAGTTCGCACGCCTACCGCTTTCTGAAGCGGCAGGCTCGTTGCTTGGGCGGGGATCATCCCCGTTTGATGCGCCGTCGCTCGTCATTCAGGATGAGTTGCACCTTCTTTCGGGCCCGTTGGGGACGACTGTCGCTGTTTATGAGGCTGCAATCCAGAGTGTGCTGAGTTGGGGCGGGTCGCGGCCAAAGATCGTTGCCTCCACGGCGACAATCCGAGCGGCGTCGGAACAGGTCAAGGGCTTGTTTGCGGCTGAGGTCGAGTTGCACCCGGCGAGTGGTATTTCGGCTGAGGATAGCTTCTTTGCCAGGGTCGATCGAGATGCTCCGGGGCGACTTTACATTGGACTGATGCCCCAAGCGTTTACGCAGTCGTCATCGGTTGTTCGCAGTCTGACCGGACTATTGGAAGCACCTCTCTCGCTTCCGGATGCAACGGACGAGGACCTTGACGCATACTGGACCGTCGTGGCTTATCACAACAGCCTCAGAGAGCTTGGTCGGACTGTCACCATTGCTCGGGACGACGTTGAGAGCCTGCTGCGTACACGCGGAGTTGGCGGCGTGAAAGTTCGAAGCATTCGCGGGGACGGCGTGGAGGAACTCACAAGCCATGTTCAGGCAGACCAGCTTCCAAAAATACTTGCACGGCTCGAACGCCGATACGCGTCTGGCGACGCCGTCGATGTGGCTGCAACGACGAACATGCTCTCGGTCGGGATCGACGTTAGCCGGCTCGGCGTCATGTTGATGAACGGCCAGCCCAAAACGACGTCCGAGTACATCCAGGCAACTAGTCGAGTTGGACGAGGGCGTGACGTCCCCGGGATCGTGGTCACCCTCTTCCGTGCTACGAAGCCGCGGGATAGGTCCCACTACGAGACCTTTCGGGGTTACCACGAGGCGCTCTATCGCTATGTCGAGCCAACGAGTGTGACGCCCTGGTCGGTTCAGTCCCGGCATCGAGCACTGGCTGCCGCTCTTGTGTTGCTTGTGCGTCACGGTGCTGGACTGCGGACGAATACTGCGTGTGGCGACTTCGACGCGTCCAGCGTGCAAGTGCGCCATGCCATCACAGCGCTGAAGACCCTGATCAAGCATGTTGATCCGGATGAAGCAGACGATGCATTCGAGCAGCTCGACGCCCTCATCACCCACTGGGCGGCGAGGGTGGCAGACGCGGCTGCAGAAGGCGAAACGCTCCAATACGAAGCTAAGAAGGGGACATCCTTGCTCAAGAACTTTGGTGACGCGGGAGAAGCCTGGCCCGTCATGAACTCAATGCGGTCAGTTGACCGCGCCGTGCGTGTAATCGTGCGCGGCGAGAAGGCACCCGCATGACTCAGGTCGGGTTGAGGACCCTGCGCCTCAGCGAGACAATTGCACCATTCGGGGTAGGGGCAATTGTCGATATTGCGGGCGACTCTCTTATGGCGACAGACATTAGCTGGTGGCCCAAAAGCTCACCTCGTTTGTCTTGCAATCGTCTTGAGCGGGAGCTGCACGGAAGAACACTCAAATCTCCGCCCAGCGTGCCGTCCTACCCCTCCAAGAAGACACCCGGGCTTACGTTTCAGCGCTTCCCCTCATGGCTGTTCTGCCAGAACTGCCGGGCGCTCCGTCAACTGAATTCGAGCGAGGAGACAGGGAAATCCCCGCGATGCGCGAAATGCGCTGGTCCGCGGGTTCCCATGCGCTTTATCGCACTCTGCGACAAGGGCAGTCATGTTCAGGATATTTCCTGGAGATGGTGGGCCCACCGTGCCGCAACGGTTCTAGCGCAGCAGAAGTGCGTCGACGGTGAAAACTTGTTTTTTCGGACGTCCGAGAGCGGTAATGAAGGACTCTCCGGTCTGAGCGTTCAATGCAAATCCTGCGGTGTTCGACGCAACTTTGGAGAGTTGTCTGCGAAGGGTGCATTGAAAGGCGATGGCGTCAAGTGCAGCGGCAAACAGCCGTGGCAGTCAAAGCTTGAAGCCGTTGACTGCGATGCAACTGTTCAGGTCGTTCAGCGAGGGGCAACCAACGTACATATGGCGGACGTCATCTCAGCCATAGACATCCCAGAGGCCCAGCCTCTGAGCCTTGTCCACGCCGAGAAAATCCGAAACCATGGCTCGTTCGGTGCGCTGAGCTCCGACCCTGACGGCCCGATTTCGGACTATCTGAGAGAACTGATCGCAAGGGAGCTTGGGCTAACGGCGGAAACTGTCCAGGCGGTTGCACTGTCTAATGACTCGATTACGGACGGAAACCTTGCCGCGGCCAGGTCTGGCCTTCTCGACGGAGAATGGGCAGCATTTCAGACGCCCTTGACGGAAGGATCCGCGGCCAGCCCCGACTTCATAATTGAGAAAGCAGATTTTGTTCGTCGTACAGACGCGCCAGTTCTCCACAACCTCGGAGCCCTAATTTCCTCCGTTGTGCTCGTGCGGCGATTGCGGGAGGTTCGGGCTATGACCGGATTCCGGCGATATTCGCCCGACTCGAGCGTCATACCGGTCAGCTTCGCGCCGAAGGGGGCGGAGCAGTGGTACCCAGCGATGGAATCGTTTGGAGAAGGGATCTTCTTCTCGCTGACCGAGGCCGCAGTTTCGGAGTGGGAATCTGCGCAGCCAGTCCAGGAACGCACAGCCGCCCTCGAGCGCCGGAGGCTGGATTCACACATTGCGTCTCGGCACGGTGAGGTTACGCCAAGATCGGTCATGCTTCACACGCTTGCGCACCTCATCATGCGTCGGCTGGCCTTCAACAGCGGCTACGCGTCGGCGGCTCTGCGGGAAAGGGTCTATTCGAGTGTTGAAGGTGCGGATCGCCAGGCCGGGATTCTTATCTACACGGCATCCGGTGACAGTGAAGGCACATTGGGAGGGCTTGTGCGTCAGGGGGAACCCCCGCGCCTAGCCCGCATGCTGTTGGCGGCAATTGAGGACAGCGATTGGTGCTCCAACGATCCGGTCTGCCGCGAGAGTAAAGGGCAGGGCATGAATGCTCTCAACCTGGCTGCATGCCACGGTTGCGCCCTTGCTCCTGAGACATCGTGCGAGTCCTCGAACCTGTTCCTGGACCGCAGTCTCGTCGTAGGCGAGGACGGAGCGGGGAACGGATTCTTCGATTCGGTATTGGCCGCGGGGCGATCGGCGAGCTAAGGAGACCCGAGCTTCACGGTGCGAGCGCACCTCGTTCCTGAGACCTCAACAGGTAGTCGCTTTCTGCCGGAGGAATCTTCTCAGAGACGTGCCTCAAGGGTGCGCGCAATCGCCGCGCCCAGAGGTATTGGGACTGCATTGCCAATTTGCCGAGCAATCGCAGTCTTCGACCCAACGAATTTATGCCCAGGCGGGAAGCCCTGAAGGACGGCTGCCTCGTAGTGAGTGATCGCACGCCTGGCCGTTGGGTGTAGGTATCGGCCCTTCTCAGGTTTGAAAAACTCCGTCCGAATGGTCACTGACGGCTTGTCCCAGTGCAACCGCCCCATTACGTCGCCCGAACCGGTCGTGTGTTTTTTCCAGCATGGCGACTTGAGATCTTCAGGGAGATCAAACCTGTTGCCGCCTGGAGGTATCGCATCGAACCGATCGAGAGAGAGCTGCCTGTAATTCCGACCAAAATGGAGCTCACTCGCGATGAAAGCGCCGCTCAATGTCTCGCCGTCGAAACGGATCTTACGACTCTTAGGAAGGTCGAACACAGGGGCGCCGAAGTCGATGCCCTCAAACGCCTTGCGAACCGTTCGGTGATTGCCGGCGTGCGTAGTTCGGGGGAGACCGGAGGGCTCAACGTCGTTACGGTAACCGATCAGCACCGCCCGCTTCCGGGCTTGAAAGGCGCCAAAGTCGGCCGCGTTGAGCACGTCATCCTCGAACGTGTAATTCTCGAGGAGGCCCCCTCTCTTGGTCGCATCTACGAAGTCTTGGTACTGGTGGGACTTTCGAAATGCTGCAACGTTTTCGACCACGAAGTACTTCGGCATGGCGCGAATAATGGTCTCTGCGTACTGCTCCCAAAGAGAATTGCGCGTGTCCTCTATGTCCTGCTTGCCAAGAGTGGAGAACCCCTGGCAGGGGGGTCCGCCAATGATGACGTCAACCTGCGGAACTGTCTCGTTCGCTAGCCAATCTTGAATCGAACCCGGGTAGACGATGCCCTTGCCGAATGTCGCCTCGTAAGAAGCCGCTGCGGCACGATCCATTTCAACCGCCCGAACGGTCGTGAAGCGTGAAGACGCCGAGTGAAAGCCGGCCGTTAGCCCGCCCGCCCCTGCAAATAGGTCTAGGACTTTGATCTCGCGTGCACTCATACTTTTTCGATCTTAGCGGTCCACTGTAAGGCCGCCCGCCGCGCGCGCCGCAGCCTCAGTTTGACCCTCGCTTGGGCTAATCTCCAGCTAATCTCTCGGGCCATGGGACGGAGCGACTCGCGACTGACTGGCCTTGCTGTTACTTGAGCAAACGCTGAATCAGCCCAGCTCGTCACGACCGTGGGTTGCAAACAGAACACCCGATCAAGTAGCGCTGGATCGATGAATCGAGGCTTTCGCGGCAGGACGGCAAAGAAATCACCTCCCCTTTGTGGCGCTTGGAATTCTCCGTCTTTCCTGAGCCAAGGAGATCCGATTCCCGAGGGGCGGTCCAGCCCAACCACTGCAGCGCGGAACCGCGGCAAAGGGCTGCGCGATGCGCATTTGTCTCGCGCGCGCCTGCGGAAACCATGAAGTCGTCTCGAGCGCCCTCGTCAGGGTGGCGAAGGCGCATAAGGGAAACATTTTACCCCCGCCAGCGTTGCCCCTGACATGAAGTCAATTGTCTACAGCCAGACCGGTGACCCGTCCGTGCTTCAGCTCGTCGATCGGCCGGTGAGCGAACCCGGAGCCGACGAGGTGCGGGTGCGGATCGTGGTCAGCGGCGTGAACCCCACCGACTGGAAGTCACGCCGCGGGTCGGCACCGGGCCAGGCACTGGCGTTCGACGACGTCGTGCCCGGGCAAGATGGTGCCGGCATCGTGGAAGCGGTCGGCGCCGGGGTGCAGCACGTCAGCGTGGGCGACCGGGTGTGGCTGGCGCTCGCCGCGTACCAGCGCGCGAACAGCGGCACGGCCCAGGAGTACGCCGTGCTTCCCGCAGAGCGCGTCTTCCTTTCTGCCGGTGAACGCGAGTTTCGATCAGGGCGCGAGCCTTGGAGTGCCGGCGATCACGGCGTATCGCGCGCTGACGGTGGCCGAAGACGGTCCGCGGCGGCTGCACCCGGGTGCCCTCGCCGGGAAGGTGGTGCTCGTGGCTGGCGGAGCTGGTGCGGTCGGGCACGCGGCGATCCAGCTGGCCCGATGGGCTGGGGCATCCGTTGTCACGACCGTGAGCGGTCCGGCGAAGGCGGCGCTGGCCACGGCCGCCGGCGCGCAGCATGTGCTTACCTACACCGACCCGGACGTCATCGCCCAGATCCGGGCGATCGCACCGGAGGGGGTGGACCTGATCGTGGAGGTCGCACCGGCTCAAAATGCGCGGCTCGACCTGGCCGTCATCCGTAATCGTGGGTTGATTGCGGTCTATGCCAACAACGGCGGCAACCAGGTGACGCTCGACGTGCGCGAGCACTTCAGCCTCAATGTGCGTTACCAGTTCGTGCTGCTCTACACGGTGGGGGCCGACGTGATTCGGGCGGCGGCCGAGGACATCACCGCCGCCCTCGTCGACGGCGCGCTGACTGTGGGGGAGGAGTCGGGGCTGCCCCTGCACCGCACCGATCTTGCGCACACGGCGGATGCCCATGCTCTGGTCGAGAGCGGGGTTGTCGGGAAAGTGCTAATCGACGTCTCGGTGGGTCAGTAGGAACATTCGCGCTGGGCTCGCACACGGTGCAATGTGCGAGCCCAGCCGACGGTTAGTAGCTGCCGGCAGGTTCGGTCGAAGACGCGCCGGAGAGCAGCGCGGCGCTGCCGGAGACGCCGAGGCGGGTTGCGCCGGCTTCGATCATGGCCAGGGCATCGTCGAAGCTGCGCACACCGCCCGAGGCCTTCACCTGGGCACGGTCGCCGACGGTCTGCTTCATCAGGCGCACCGCGTGCACGGTCGCTCCGCCGGCGGGGTGGAAGCCGGTGGAGGTCTTGACGAAGTCTGCTCCCGCGGCGACGGATGCCTGGCAGGCGCCGACGATCTCGGCGTCCGTCAGCGCAGCGGATTCGATGATCACCTTGAGCACCGTCGGTGCCGGGACGCTGGCCCGCACGGCCGCAATGTCGGCCTGCACCTCGGCGAACCGACCGGCCTTGACGGCACCGATGTCGATGACCATGTCGACCTCGTCGGCTCCTTGCTCGATGGCGAGGGCGGCCTCGGCGGCCTTGATGGCGCTGTGGTGCTTGCCGCTGGGGAAGCCGCACACGACCGCGATCTTGAGGTCGGCACCGGCGGGGATGCGAAGCGGCAGCATCGACGGGGAGACGCAGATCGAGTAGGTGCCGAGCTCAATGGCCTCGGCGATGAGTGCGGTCACGTCTGCTGCGGTGGCCTCGGGCTTCAGGAGGGTGTGGTCGATGTGCTGGGCGACCATGGCGGCGCTGAGGGGGACGGTGGGGGTCGAAATCATGGTGTGTCCTTAGTTGGTGACGGGTGCGGGTTCGGGTTCGCCTTGGCGCTCCAGGACCACGACGAAGGCGCGGTAGAGCACCAGGCCGAGGGCGGCGACCGCCGCGAGAATCAGTAACACCGTTCCGTAAGAGGCCGCCTGGTCGGTGCCGGCGATGCCCCCGAGCAGGTTGGGCTTCAGGTCCATCAGGGTTGCGGTGTAGGCGATGCCGATCGGCACTGCCATGTTGATGGTGAGGTTGTAGAAGCCGATGGCGATACCGGATTTCTCGACCGGCACCCGCCCAATGGCGGTCGATACGAGTGGGCCGTACATCAACGCGAAGCCCATGCCGAACAAGACCATCGAGATCACGAAGATCCCGATCCACTTGTCCACCACCAGAGCCGGGATCAGCATCGAGGCGGTGATCACGATCAACGCCGCGGTGATGGCCTGCTTGGATGTGAGGAACCGGGCGATTTTGCCGGTGGCCGAGCCGACGATCACAGCGGCGATGTAGCCGGGGATCAGCAGCAGGGAGACCTCACCCAGGTTGTAGCCGTAGATGTCGGATACCAGGAATGGGAAGAGGAACGTGTAGCCGAGCTGGACCGAGTAGATGACGAATACCACGATGATCATCAGCGAGTATTGAGCGTTGGCGAAGAACGCGATGGTGATCACGGCGTTGTCGTTGGTTCGGATGTGCCAGATGAACAGGATCAGCCCCGCGACGACTGGCACCAGGTACCAGGGGTTGAAGTTCTGCATGAACAGGATGATGCCGGTGGCGAACACCGCGATCAGGAAAAGCCCGAGCACGTCCACGTGGCTGTCGTTCGTTTCCTCCGCAGCAACCGTGCGGAGCACGAGCGGGATGGTCAGCAGGGAAAGCAACGTGACCAGGAAGAAGGTCGCCCAGCCGATGTAGGTGGCGATGAAGCCGCTGCCGACGGTGCCGATCAGTAGCGACAGTTGGAAGGCTGCGGTGCTGAAGCCCAGATACTTCTTCTGCTCGTCGCCCCTGAAGTGCTTGGTGACGTAGATCACGTAGAGGGTCTCGGCGGCCGCCAGACCGGCGGTCTGGATCAGCCGGCCGACCAGGACCAGCCAGAAGTTGGCCTGGAAGATGAAGCCGACGATCGACCCGATCGTCATCACGAGGATCGCGAAAATGATGAGTTTCCGGATGCTGATCGAGTCGGCCAGCGCGGCGTACACCACGGCGCCGATACCGATCAGGATGCCGGTCAGCGTGGCTTGCAGGCTGACAGTGTTGACGGGCAGGTTGAGATCCAGCGCCAGCGCCGGCGACATGAACTTGAAGCCATTGTCCAGCACCAGCGAAAACACGAAGAGGAACAGCAGGATGGGGACGGCCCGGGTCGGGTTGAAGACCGGAGTTGGACGCGTGGCGCGAGTCGCGGTGCTCATCAGATCAGTTCCAGCGCGATCTCGATCATTCCGGTGAAGGCGGTCTGCCGTTCCTCGGGGGTGGTCCTGGCGTTGGTGACGAGTTGGTCGCTAACAGTGAAGATGCCCAGCGCATCGACGCCCCCGGCCGCGGCGTTGGCGAACAGACCTGCCGACTCCATCTCGGCGGCCAAGATGCCCATCTTCATCCACTTCCCCATGGCGTCCGGATCGGCGCCGTAGAACAGGTCGGACGAGAGCACATTGCCCACGTGGGTGCGTTGACCGCGCTCGTCGGCGATCCGTTTGGCGTGCTCGAGCAGCCTGTACGACGACAGCGGCGCCCATGAACCGGGCAGGTTGAACTGGTGCAGGTAGTTGGAGTCGGTCGACGCGCCCTGGGCGATAACTACGTCGTAGAGCTCCATGTTCTTCTGCATGGCGCCGCAGGTGCCCACCCGGATCAGGTTCTTGACCCCGAAAAAGTGGATCAGCTCATAGCTATAGAGCGAGATGGAAGGGATGCCCATACCCGTGCCCATTACGGACACGGGACGCCCCCGGTAAGTGCCCGTAAAACCCAACATGTTACGAACCTCGTTGAAGCATCGGATGTCGTCGAAGTAGGTCTCGGCGATGAATTTCGCTCGCAGCGGGTCCCCCGGAAGGAGGATCGTCTCGGCGATGTCCACCCCTTTCGGATCAATGTGCGGCGTGCTGCTCATGGGGGGATACAGACCCTTCATCGTTGACCGTGATCCGACCCTCGTGGTGGTTGAACTCATGTTGACCCCTTCGTCTGAATAGTATGAAGTTATACCTCTCAGGTAGCATATCAAATGTGATACGTTCAGGGTGACAAGGAGGTCTCGTGACGACCCGTTTGGAACCGCACCCGTTCTTTCACCAGCAGCTCTACCTCACCGTCGGCCAGCCGATTCGAGTCGCCGTCTACACGCGGCTCGCAGATGGAATCCGCTCTGGTGTGTTCCGGCTCGGCGAAATGCTGCCGAGGGAAACAGAGCTCTCGGCAATGCTCGGCGTCAGCCGCACACCCGTACGCGAGGCGCTGATGCTCCTCGAAGAAGACGGGTTACTGGTCACCCGTCGCGGAGTTGGACGATTCGTAACGGACTTCATCCCGCACGGCGGACTGGAGCAGCTGCGGCCATTTGAGGTCGCCCTAGCCGACCCGAATATGACGTTGACTGTCCAGCCGGTGCGCTTCGAGTTGGAAGGGGTTACAGACTTCGTGTCCCACCGGCTCTCGCTCGACCCGGCTGCCAACGCCTGGATCCGCGAGAGCGTCTTGCTGCAGGATGGCGTTCCCGTGGCCACTGTTCAAGAGCATCTCCCCGCTGGGCGCTACCTCAGTGATGTGAGCGCGCGAATCGCATCCGAACTCTCGGAGATCGCCGCCGAACCACGGACACTTCTCGCATCCATGCAGGCCAACGGCCACGTCTTCACAAACAGCGTGTGCCAGATCGTCGCATCCGACGCTGGCCCCACGCGAGCGAAACTGCTGAACATAGGGCCGTCAGCGGCGGTCCTCATCCTCACCCAGACAGCGGAGCACGGCGGAGTTCCGATCTACGCCGCAAAATGTGTCGTCGCGCCCGGCCACGGGTCACTGTCGGTGAGGCAACATAACCCGAACTAGGGGTGCTTTTCGGCGGGGGTCAGGCTGAATGTGGGCGACCCGGTCGGCGGCCACGTCGGCCCGTTGTCGAGCGCATGCAGTGCGGACGCGCGCGGAACGATGCGACGGTTTTAGGCGAGCAGACCTGTCCGCCCAATCGAGTTCGGCGAGGCCGGCACGGACGCCTAGTAGGTGCTGGTCGGGACGGCGCGCGTGCTGCCGCTGAGCAGTGCGGCGCCGCCGGAGACGCCGAGGCGACTCGCGCCCGCAGCGATCATGGCGCGGGCATCGTCGAAGCTGCGCACGCCGCCCGACGCCTTCACCTGGGCTCGGTCGCCCACGGTCTGCTTCATCAGGCGCACGGCGTGCTCGGTCGCCCCGCCGGCGGGGTGGAAGCCGGTGGAGGTCTTCACGAAGTCGGCGCCCGCGGCCACGGCAGCCTGGCACACGGCGACGATCTCGGCATCCGTCAACGCTGCAGATTCGATGATGACCTTGAGCACCTTCGGCGCCGGGATGCTCGCGCGCACGGCGGCGATGTCGGCCTGCACGTCGTCGAAGCGGCCGGCCTCGGCCGAACCGATGTCGATGACCATGTCGATCTCGTCGGCGCCCTGCTCGATGGCGAGCGCGGCCTTGGCGGCTTTGGCGGTGGCCTCGGGCGTGAGCAGGGTGTGGTCGATCTGGCGGGCGACGCTTCTGGCGTCGGGGGCGAGAATGGTCATGAGGTGCATCTTTCGTTGGTGAGGGGTTTGGAGGTGCCCGGCGGCGTGCCGGGGTGGCCGGCGAGGGTGGCGTGCGCAGCGTTGATGACCGCGTGAGGTGGATGCCGCGGCGACGCAGCACCTCGGGGCCGCTACCCGACTCGCCGAATTCCTCGATCGACACCACGTGTCCGTCCAGTCCGACCCAGCGGTACCTGGCGTCGCCGCGGCCCGCCTCGACGGCCACGCGATCGCTGGAAGCCGAGTGTTAGCTGCGATCGCCCGGTGGCAGGATAGGACCACCAAACTTATCGATTGCCGATTCTGGATGCTGAACCGCGCTGTGCCGCGTCGGGTTCCGTTCTACCTCGACGACGTCGAGAGTCGCGACGAGCCTCGCCAACGCGGAAAGGGTCGGTGCCGGTCCTTGTTACTTCTGGTCCTTCAGAACGGCCACGCCGAGGTCATGAACGCTCTGGTCCGTCGCGGCGGCCCAGGACTGGAGCGTTCCAGCGATCGCGAGGATGCTGCCCTCCAAGATCGTCAATCCGTCGTACCGGCCGTGCAGTGCGGCAACCGCTTCCAATGCTCGCCCTTTTCGCGCCAGCGCGACTATGTCTGTCCCCGCGACACGGGAACGGCTCGACCAGTCAGGGATCCGCGTACGAGCAAGCAGCTTGGTGAGGCTGGCATCACGATGCCACGAATCGAGCAGGCCGAGGCTCACCCCGGTGACAGGAGCGACCGATGGTTCGCCAGTCTCCTTCGGCTCCGGGGCGATGCCACGAATCACGGCCTCAGTACTCTGCACGTCGCCCGAGCTGATTGCTTCCGACGCCGACAGGAGCACGGTCAACGTATTCGACCTGGTCACGCCGATCGGCGTGAATCGTTCCAGGTTTGTTCGCTCAACCGCGCGTGCGAGTGCCGCGTTCAAGGCAGCCATGTCGAAACTCGACGGATCATTGACATCTATGCCATCTTCCGCCAAGAGCGGTGCCATCTCCTGAAGAGGGTCATTGGCCATGCCTGGCCGGTGGACCATGCCGGCTGCGCCGAATGCGCTTCGGAAGTTGAGGTCGTCTAAGCCTGAATCCACCGATCGGACTTGGGATCTAGCGGCGCGTTAAACGGAGAATGCCCTTCTTATCAGGGAAAATTGTACTTACCACAGAACAATTCAACTGATCCAGAAGGACATCTCTTAGATGCAAGTTTCGCACACCACCCGCGCCGTGTCGCACGTCTTCGATGACTCCAACCTCGTGTCTTCTGCGGGTTTGGTCCCAGAGATGAAACTGGCCGAGAAAGCGGGCCTGCGACGGCTGGCCGACAAATGGTTGAGCGTCCCCACGGACAAGGGCGCGAACGCCGGCCTGAAGATCGCGTCCCTGGTTGCCGGGATGGTGGCCGGTGCGGATGCCATTGACTGATCAACATCCCCGCGAGGATCGCCGCGTCAGCCCGGCGCATCACACTGCACCTGCCCGAGAACTGGCCCTGGGAAACCGGCTGGGCCCACCTCTTCGACCACGCCTTCGCACCACCGAGCCCAACCCCGACCTGACCCGCCCGCCCCGACCCGGCACGACCTGGAAGCCAAGTGGAACAACGCGAGCAG
The DNA here is from genome assembly GCF_002929655.1 of Cryobacterium sp. M23. Lineage (NCBI taxonomy): Bacteria > Bacillati > Actinomycetota > Actinomycetes > Micrococcales > Microbacteriaceae > Cryobacterium > Cryobacterium sp. M23. Next base: position 10,793 of record NZ_PJJV01000080.1, on the reverse strand, counting down.
CGAGGCTCAGCGCACAACCACGCCCCAGCACGCCGCCGCAACTCAAATCAGAAAACGACTCCCAACCTCAGCCGGTCGGTGGAATGAGGCTTAGGACAGCGTCGAACTGAGCAGCAGACTCGTTTCGCTGTTAACGACGCCCTCGACGGAGCGAATCTGGCCGAGTAGCCGGTCGAAGTTGCTCAGCGTGTCGGTCCGGATCTCGGCCACCAGGTCCCAGCCGCCGTTCGTGGTGTGTAGCGCCCGGACTTCGGGAAAGCCGCGAAGTTGGCTGATCGCCCGATCTGTTGAGCGCCCCTCGACCTCGATGAGCGCGATCGCCCGGATCGAGTCGGGATCCCGCTCTTCGCGAACCCGGACGGAGAATCCGAGGACGGTGCCCGTGTCCAGCAGCCGCTGCAGCCGGATGTTCACCGTTGCCCTCGTGACTCCGAGGTCATGGGCGAGCGTGGTGACGGGGGTTCGCCCGTCCGCCCGCAGCGCGCCGATTAGGCGGCGATCGAGGTCGTCGAGCGTATGCATGATTCACACTGTACAGCCAGGGTAACCATCTTGAAAGATTAATGGAACATATTGGCTCGTTCTGCTCGTTACGCGTGCACATTGCCCGGTCATAGGCTGATTACAGAAAACAAAAAGAAGGTTGTCGTGGTGCGTTTTATGAACGTAAAGAACATCACCGCCCGGCCGTTCGGCTTCGACATCGTCGTGGTAGCGAGCGTACGGGACGCGGTGGCGGGCGCCGACATCATCACGACCGCCACTACTGATAAGACCCAGGCGGCGGGGCGCACGCACTACGACTAGATCGCCATCTTCGACTCGGTCGATTTTGCCATCGAAGACTTTTCGGTGCTGCGCTACCTGCGCGATTCGGTTGCCGGCGCCTCATTCTTCGTCGAACTCGATCTGATCGCCGGTCCCTTCGATTCCAAGAACCTCTTCGGTCTGGTCGCTGACGTTATTGTCTCGATTTCTGCTCGGCCGTAAGCGCTGGCTCTTTGGGGCGGTGATCGGCGTGCCGTCAATGTTAAGTTCAACCACTGCGTTTCTTAAAACCTGATCAGGCATTGCCCTGCGTCGGTTTCTGACACGCTCCACCGAAATGCACGGCAGATTTCAAGAACATCCGTTTCAAGAACATCCGTGAACTCGCCACTTAGTTCCCTCGGCCGCTAAGCCCGGAAACCTTTCGACCTGACGATCGGATGTCAAATATCCGTATCAACGCCGGAGGTCATCATGGTCCAACCAAGGTCCGAGGTCGGGTCTGTCCCGACCGAGCCCGAGGGGCGCACAACCGAGCGCGCCCTGTCCCTGCCTCAGTCGACTGCACTGATTATGGGCAGTATCATCGGTGTCGGCATCTTCTCGCTGCCCTACGCATTAGCGTCGTATGGCCCGATCAGCCTGGTCGCCATGGGCCTCGCCACCGTCGGGGCGGTCGCGCTTGCGCTGATGTTCGCGGTGATGTCGCGACGCCTGCCGGCTGCCGGCGGACCGTATGCCTATGCACGCTCAGGGTTCGGCAACGCGGCCGGGTTCGTTAACGCCTGGTCCTACTGGATCACGGCATGGGCGGGCAATGCGGCGATCGTCGTCGGCTGGGTGTACTACGTCGAGCACTTCCTAAACAAGGACGGCGCGGTCGGCTGGTCCATCCTGATCGCCCTCGTCGGGTTGTGGATCCCGGCCGTGATCAACCTGACTGGCGTGCGCGTGATGGGTTCGGTCCAAGTCTGGACGACGGTGCTGAAGTTCATCCCGCTGGCCATCATGTCGACCGTCGGGTTGTTCTTCATCAAGGCGGGGAACTTCACGCCGTGGAACCTCAGCGGTGACAGCAGCCTGTCGGCGATCGGTGGAGCGATGGCGATCGCACTGTTTAGCTATTTGGGCGTCGAGACCGCGGCCGTTGCCGCGGCGAAGGTCCGCGATCCCGAACGGAATGTCCCGAAGGCGACCATCTACGGCACGCTCGCTAGCGCCATCGTCTACCTGCTGTCGATGGTTGCCGTGTTCGGCATCGTGCCCGCCTCGCAGTTGGCTATGGACGTGAACAAGGCGTCCTACTCCGTCGCGGCCAACTCGATCGTCGGCGGCGGTTCCTGGGCCGGGGACTTGGTGGCGTTGGCCGTCATCGTCTCCGGTATCGGCGCGCTGAACGGCTGGACAATGATCTGCGCGGAGATGCCGTTGGCTGCCGCGAAGGACGGGCTGTTCCCGGCGCGGTTCGGGAGCCTGTCGCGGCGCCGGGTTCCGGCCTTCGGGATCATCGCGTCCACCGCGCTGGCGTCGGTCGCCGTGGTGATCAGCTATCTGGGAACCAGCGGCTCAACGGTGTTTACCACCCTGGTCCTGATGACCGGGATCACGGCGGCCGTGCCCTACGCATTCTCCGCCTTGGTCCAGATCAAGTGGCGTTGGCGGGACAGCCACCCAGTCCACACGTCGAGGTTCGCTTTCGATGTGTCGGTGGCGGTCGTGGCGCTGATCTTCTCGGTCGCCTTCATCTACTACTCCAGGAACACCAGCGACTTGTGGTACGTCGTCTGGGGCCCGTTCCTGATGGCCGGCGGCGCGTTCGTCGTCGGGATCCCGGTCTACCTTGCGCAGCGGCACCGGATGACTAAGCCGGCCCCCGTGCCCGAGTACCGCTGAGCATTTACACCATCAATATAGTAAGGAATAGCCATGCCATTTCGTGTTGAATCCGAGGTAGGAGTGCTGCGCCAGGTGATCGTCCACCGGCCGGGTCTCGAGCTCAGCCGGCTGACCCCGGACAACGTCGACGACCTGCTCTTCGACGACGTCATGTGGGCCGATCGGGCTAGGGAAGAGCACGACGCGTTCGTCGGCCAGCTCAGAGAGCGCAACGTGACGGTGCACTACTTCCGCGAACTGCTCGCCGCGGCGCTGGACGCGCCGGGTGCCCGGGAGTTCCTGCAGAAGTGTCTGACCACGGCCATCCGGTTCGGGCCCGCGCTGGACAAGCCGCTGGAGCGGATCGTCGACCAAACGTCGTCGGAGGTGCTTTCCGAGCTCCTGATCGGGGGCGTGCTCAAGAGTGACGTCATGCCGATGCTGCACACGCCCAGCCTTCTGATGGAGTCCCTCGGCATCGACGACTTCCTGCTGCGGCCCCTGCCGAACCACCTGTTCCAGCGCGATAACTCGTCCTGGATCTACGGCGCCCTGAGCATCAACCCGATGGCCAAGCAGGCCCGCAAACGCGAGACCATCAACTCCCGCCTGATCTACAAGTTCCACCCGATGTTCCGCGACGCCGGGCTGGAGATCGTCTACGGCGACGATTTCCTGCCCCACGAGCCCGCTACCGTCGAGGGCGGCGACGTGCTCGTGATCGGTAATGGGGTGCTGATGATCGGGATGGGCGAGCGGACCTCGCCCCAGGGGGTCGAGACACTGGCCCGACTGCTCTTCCAAGGCGGCCATGTCCGCCAGGTGATCGTCGTCGAGCTGCCGAAGGAGCGGGCGTTCATGCACCTGGACACCGCCATGACAATGGTCGACAGCGACGCGTTCTCCGTTTATCCGTACCTGCCCGAGACGCTGCGCGCGTTCATGCTCACCCCGGTGGGGTCCGGCGGCGACTACGACATTACGGAGCACACTGACCTGTTTCCTCTCGTGGCCGAGGCCCTCGGCGTCGACAAGGTCCGGGTCCTGCGCACCCCAATCGATCGCGCGGGTGCGCAGCGAGAGCAGTGGAACGATGGGAACAACTTCCTCGCCGTTTCCCCCGGCGTCGTGCTGGGTTATGAGCGGAACACGACCGCCAATCGATACCTCGCCGACGAGGGCATCGAAGTCGTACCCGTCGTGGGATCCGAGCTCGGCCGCGGGCGCGGCGGTCCGCGATGTCTGTCCTGTCCAATCGAAAGAGATGCGGTGATCCTGTGAGCTTTAACCTGCACAACCGGAGTTTCCTTAAGGAAGTCGACTTCACCCCGAAGGAGTGGAAGTTCCTCCTCGGGCTGGCCGCGGACCTCAAGGCAGCCAAATACGCCGGCACTGAGCTGCCGCGGCTAACCGGGAAGAACATCGCCCTCATCTTCGAGAAGACCTCCACCCGGACCCGCTGCGCCATGGAGGTCGCCGCGCACGACCAGGGCGCCCACGTGACCTACCTCGATCCGAGCGGGTCACAGATGGGGCACAAGGAGTCCGTTAAGGACACCGCGCGGGTGCTGGGCGGGATGTTCGACGCCATCGAGTATCGCGGCTCGGCGCAGACCAACGTCGAGACGCTGGCCGCGTCGTCGGGTGTGCCGGTGTGGAACGGGTTGACGGACGAGTGGCATCCCACCCAGGCGCTGTGCGACATGCTCACGATGCGCGAGCACTCCACCAAGAACGACCACGAGATCGCCTTCGCGTACCTCGGAGACGCGCACAACAACGTCGCGAACTCGCTGCTGGTGGCAGGGGCGCTGATGGGCATGGACGTGCGCATCGTGGCCCCCCGCCAGCTGTGGAACACCGACGATGTGATCGCGGCCGCCCAGACGATCGCCGAGAGCACGGGCGCGCGGCTGACCCACACTGAGGACGTCGCCGAGGGCGTGGCCGGGGTCGACTTCATCTACACCGACATCTGGGTCTCCATGGGCGAGCCCAAGGAAACTTGGGACGAACGCATCGCCGCCCTGCTTCCCTACCAGGTCACCGCGGACGTCTTGGCTAAGACCAGCAACCCCGACGTCAAGTTCATGCACTGCCTGCCGGCGTTCCACGACCGGAACACGGCCGTCGGGGAACAGTTGTTCAAGCAGACCGGCCTCGGCGAGCTTGAGGTCACGGACGAGGTGTTCGAGTCGTCCAGCTCCATCGTGTTCGCTCAGGCCGAGAACCGGATGCACTCGATCAAGGCGATCATGGTCGCCACCCTGGGTTCCTGATGCGCCTCGTGGTCGCTCTCGGCGGCAACGCGCTCCAGGAGCGCGGCGCCCCGATGACGGTGCAAAACCAACGTGCCAACGTCGCCAAGGCGTGCGCCGCACTGGCGCCAATCGCCCAGGAGCATCAGCTGGTGATCTCCCACGGCAACGGGCCGCAGGTCGGGCTGCTCGCGCTCCAGGCGGCCGCCTACGACCACACGTCCGAGTACCCTTTCGACGTCCTGGGCGCCCAGACCGAGGGAATGATCGGGTACATGATCGAACAAGAACTCGGCAACCGACTCCCGTTCGAAAAGTCGATCGCGACGATCCTGACAATGACCGAGGTGGACCCGGCAGACCCGGCGTTCACGGACCCGACGAAGTTTGTCGGGCCGGTGTACGACGCCGACGAGGCGCGTCGCCTGGCGGTGCTGCGGGGGTGGGTTATCAAACCCGACGGCGACCACTGGCGTCGGGTGGTGCCCTCGCCCATGCCGCAGCGGATCTTCGAGCTGAGCACGATCAAAACGCTGGTGGCGGCCGACACGGTGGTGATCTGCGCCGGCGGCGGTGGCATACCCACCATGTACCAGCCCGGCTCCCGCAAACTCATCGGCGTCGACGCCGTGATCGACAAGGACCGGGCCAGCGCGGTGCTGGCCCGGGACCTCAAGGCCGACTCCCTAGTGATCGCCACCGACGCGGACGCCGTCTACACCGGCTGGGGGACGCCAGAACAGCGCGCCATCATGCTCGTCCACCCGGACACGCTCGCGGGCTTCGACTTCCCGGCGGGCTCGATGGGACCCAAGGTTGAGGCGGCGATCGACTTCGCCCGCAACACCGGTCGCGACGCCTTCATCGGATCCCTGACAGAGTTGCCGGCGCTCCTGGACGGAACCGCGGGTACCCGGGTTTCCGTGACAGCCAACGGCGTGGCCTACCGCTGACCCCGCCGCGGTCCCACGACGCCGGTCCACGGCGGCTGACGGGGACGACAGAAACCTGCCCGGGCCGACTCAACGGTCCGGGCAGGTGCGCGTATACGGCAGGTTGGGCAGCGCGGCCTTCTCTCGCAACCAGGTCATGACAGGAGGAACGACCTCGACAATAAAGTTGGCGATCGGAGTCAAAACGCGAATCAGTTCGCCGATTTTCTCAACCAGCAACGTGCGTGGCCCGACGCTGAAGTCCTCGCGTGTGAGCTTTCACGGAATCCCAATCCGCAAGAAGAACATATAAGTTCGGCGATCCCATTGATCTTGACAAGAATAAGGAACGAAACCCGGGGTGGCCGCCAATCAGAGGGCGCGCTTGCTTGAACGCGACCTCGAACTCGACCTTGGAACTGGCCAGCACCGGAAAAAATGCATGCTCAAGGATCATGCCCTCGGCCTCTCAGACCTGCTCCGGAGCCAAATCGGCGGGAGGTCAGTGGGTCCCGCTTAGCCTCAATACCGTTCAGTTAAGCATTCTCGTGTTACGTTGTGGAAAAGACGAACCTTCGTCCGAGGCATCAGGAGACCCTCGCTGACGGGTCCTGGCTGGCGACGATCATCCCGACCTCCGGCCCTGGGCGGCAATCGACACCACCGTTGACCGTGCGGGTCGTGGACTACACGATCGACGATGGACGCGACAACCCTGACGCCTACCGGCTGCTGACCACGATCCTTGATCCGGCCGAGGCCTCAGCGGAAGAACTCGCGACCGTGTACTCCGAACGGTGGGAGATCGAGTCCGTGTACGACGAGCTGAAAACTCACCAACGCGGGCCGCGCATGGTGATGCGGTCTAAATCTCCTGACTTGGTCAAGCAGGAAATCTGGGGCCACCTCTGTTGCCACTACGCGATCCGCACCCTCATGGTTGGGGCCGCCCAACACGCTCGCCGCGACCCCGACCGGGTCTCTTTCGTTGCCGCACTCCGCATCGCCCGCCGTTCCGTGGCCCAGGGCGCTTTTTCCCCCTCCGCAGCCTGATCACGCCAAAGTGGTCTGGCGCCACGCCATCCTCGCCCTCGTCCGGCGCCTGAACCCGGCGCGACGACGGCGATCACACCCTCGAGTCATCAAACGCAAGGTCTCGAAGTGGCCCGCCAAACGCTTCCACCACACGCACTGGCCACAACCCCTCCACGAGCCAGAAATCACCACTCAAACGCTTAAATGAACGGTATTGAGGCTAAGGGGGTAGACATGCTCCAAGCCTAAGCGCGGTTCTTTGCGTCGGGAAGCAAGGCGGGCATCCGCCCGGATCACGCTGCAAACTTGCAATGACAACTCGCTTTTCTCGACTACGTCGACTACCACTGAACCAAGATGACCACAATGCACAACCCTCCGCACCCGAGCTTGCTCCTGGGAACGCGCGCGGAGCTCTGGCTGGGAATTCAGACTGCGTTCGATTTGTGGAATGAAAAGCAGAAGCCGCGGCCGGAAGTTCTTCCGCTTACGGGTTAGGCGCGTGGCGAGCCGGCACGCGACCGTCCAAGGGCCTGAAGCCAGCCCTTTGGCCGATCCGTTGGCATCGATGTCGTTGAAAAGTTGACAAATGCGCAATCGGCTAGGCCATGCTTTCGCTATTGGAAACTGAAAACCGCAGGCACACCACCGAGCTGTTCGTCGCCGAGCCACTAACTCCGCTCAGGCCTACCGTGAGAACTGCGGGCGACGGTCAGAGTGCGCCAGGGCAACGCCGGGGGCGATGACGATGTACGGCGCCTGACGTACGTAACGCGGCAACGCCACTGTAACCACGCACCATCGCGGACAATCACACGTGCTGAACCGTCGAGACGGGCGTATCCTTTGCGTAAACATGTCTTACTTTGGAAGGTGGCAGTGTGACGATCTCAATCCGTCTCACCCCCGAGGAAGAGGAGCGGCTGGAGGAGCTGTCCAGACGCACGGGGCGTTCGAAGAGCTTCTACGTTCGAGCTGCCCTCCGCGAGCATCTGACCGATCTGGAGGACGCTTTTGCGGCCGACGAATCGCTGAACGCTTTTGAAGCCGCAGGCCGCCGCTCCCGGCCGCTCTCGGCGCTGAAAGCCGAGTCTGAGCTGTGATCGCCCGGTGGCGCGTTGAGACCACCGAGCAGTTCGATTGCCAATTCAGGAAGCTGGACCGCGCTGTGCAGCGACGAGTCCTGTTATACCTCGAGGACGTCGAACGTCTCGACGATCCTCGCCAACGCGGGAAGGGTCTGACCGCGATGTCTGGCTCCGGAACACCGAAGACTCAGGCCGATCTCAAGCAGCTATTGCAACTTACCTCCGCCATCACGAATCCCACGGCTGAAGTGACAAACCTGCGGGACACGACGGCGTCTGCATTGATCGAGGATTACCAATCGGCCTCCCTGGCCGCGGCAATAGTGGCGTTCGATGAGACCCTCTGCTGACCAGACGTGCTTGGTCTGCTGAACGTCGACCAGGGGCTGTTCCCCAGCATGAGCGTGTGGGAGAACATCGCGTTCGGCCTGCGGGTGCGAAAGACCAGGAAGGCCGAAACGGCGCTGCTCGTCGACGAGATCGCCGCGCAGGTCGAGCTCACCGAGGAGCAGCTCGCGAAGAACGTGTCCGAACTCTCCGGTGGCCAGCAGCAGCGGGTCGCCATCGCCCGGGCCCTCGTGCTCAAGCCGCGCATCCTGCTGCTCGACGAGCCCCTCTCCAATCTCGACGCCAAGCTGCGCGTGCAGCTGCGCGAACAGCTGAAAAACCTGCAGCGGGAACTCGGCATCACCACGGTGTACGTCACGCACGAACAGGAAGAAGCCCTCACCATGAGCGACCGGATCGCCGTGTTCAACCACGGCGTGGTCGAGCAGGTAGGCACCCCGGAGGAGATCTACAACCGCTCCGGCACCGAGTTCGTGTGCACCTTCGTCGGTGCGATGAACAAGCTCTCGGGCGACGTCGTGCACCAGCTGCGCCAGCGCGGCGGCACCGATCTCGCACCAGCGAAAACGTCGTACCTGCGCCTGGAGAAGGTGTCGTTGCAGGCGCCCCCGGGCAACACGGATGCGATCCGGCTCGACGGCGTCGTCGCCGGCCGTTCCTACCACGGCTCGCACAGCACCTACACAATCGACAGTCGTGGCAGCAGCATTCGTGCACTGGTGCCCGAGGGCGGCGGATCTGCGCTCGAACCGGGTTCTGCGGCGCAGCTGTATATCGACCCGTCGTCGATCCTGCAGTACTAGAGGGGGGCATCCGTGCGCACTTCGTCGTGGGCTCCAATGTTCCGATCCCCGTTCGTCGTCATCATCACCCTGGTGACGCTGTGGTTCGTGGCGACGTTTTTGGTCTTCCCGAACGCCAACCTGCTCATCAGAACCTTCTTTCCGGAGGGTCAGTTCAGCTTTCGGGCCGTCGAGAAACTGGTCAGCTCCGAACGCGCTCGACTATGTCTATGCGGCGACCGGCCAGACCCGTGCGTTCCTCTCCCGCGCCCGGCCCACGGACTTCCGCTCCGGTACCAAAGCCCCGATCGTGATCATCCCCGGGGTGTATGAATCCTGGCAGTTCATGCGACCGTTGATTGAGATACTGCACGGCCACGGGCATCCGGTGCACGTGGTGGCGAAGCTCGGCCGCAACCGGCGTTCTCTGGCGGATGCCGCCGCGACCGTGGCCGCCTACCTCGAGCGGGAGAACCTGACCGGCGTCGTCATCGTGGCGCACAGCAAGGGCGGCCTGATCGGCAAACTGCTCATGACGACGGATGACCCGGGCCGCCGGGTGAGCGGAATGACCGCGATCAGTGCTCCCTTCGGCGGTTCCCGCTATGCGCGCTACTGGGTCGTGCCGAGCATTCGTGCCTTCGCTCCCGCCAACGTGGCCCTGCACGATGCCGGGTGCGCGACCGACGGAAGCCGCAGGGCGTGCCCCTCGATGATGGCGGCGGTTTGCACGGCGGCACTGTGGTGCACCAGGTGGCGGTGCCCCGCGACCTCGAACACATGCCCGTCCGGCGCGGCGGCGGCCAGCGATGCACACCAAATGCTGCCCGAGACGGGGTCGTTGGTGCCTCGGATCACGAGGATGGGGGAGCGCACCTCGCCAAGGGCCAGGTCGGTGCGGTAGCCGAGCATGGGGACGAGCTCGGTGGAGAACCAGCGCGGGCCGCACTCGAGGTAGTCACGGAACACGATCAGATTGCCCGACGGCGACTCCTTGGCCACATCCCGGGTCAGGCCCAGCGCCTGTTGCACGGCTGTCGACCGGCGGGGATCGGTGACAGGGCCGATCAGAACCAGGTGGGAGACGGCATCGGGGCGTTGCCGGGCCACCTCGGTGACGAATTGGGCGCCCATCGAATGGCCGACCAGGACCGCCCGCGGCACCTCGAGCCGATCAAGTAGCCGGCCGAGCAGGGCGCCGTATTCTTCGACAGCGAGCGGCCGAACGGGCCGGCGGGTGCCGCCGAATCCGGGCAGATCGAGCGAATGGGTATGCCCGATGGCCGCCAGGCTCCTCTGTACCCGGCGGTAGTAGCGGTGCGACGCCCCGATGCCGTGGACCAGCAGGTAGGTCGGCGCGTCCGGCGAAGGCGAGGTGCTCTTCAGGGAGTGCACGGTGAATTGATGCCCATCAACCTCGATGCTGCGGCTACGGGCAGGAACAGCGGCTGCGCGCCGTCGTTCGACACGCGCTCGGTCGGTGCTCGTCACGGGGTTTCCTTCGGGTTCAGGTGCAAAAATCCTAGCCTCCGGCAGTGCCGGGTGGCCTGGGCGCTCACGGGGGCTGAGACATCCGTCACTGATAAGACGGATGCGGGCCGAATTCGTCACGCCCGCGGCACCGATCGGTCGGGCGCGCCCCGCCTGGCGGCCTGCCCGGCGCCCTGCCCGGCGGCCTGCCCGGCGGCCTGCCCGGCGCCCTGCCCG